>CAZGVX010000007.1:0-35093 GCA_964529225.1 uncultured Sphingobium sp. | reverse complement strand
GCCGATGCCGAGGCTGCCCAGCGCACGCTGGCGCTCGACCGTGCCGCGCGACATCGCGCTGCCGGTCCCCAAGCCGTCGAGCGTCTTGACGACCTCCTCCATCTCGGCCGCGCGGCGCAGGCCGTGGACGAGCATCCGGTCCAGATTATAGTCGGCACGCTCGCTCCATCTACCCGGTTTCTCGCTCGCATCGAGCGAGGCGAGGACTTCGTGGCGGACGCCAGCCGCCTCGGCGGCGATCACGCATTCCGCCGTCAGCGCCTCGATCCCCTTGACCATGATCGACCGGATCATCTTGACGGCCGACGCCGCGCCGATGCCGCCGTCGATCCTGCGGACCCGCGTGAAACCCAGTTCTGTCAGTTGCACGACCCCCAGCTCCGCATGAGGGCCGCCGACAAGCAGGGGAACCTCGAAACGGGCGGGGTGAACGGGAGCCATGACCGCAACATCGACATAGCGCCCGCCCGCCCCATGGATTGCCTCTGCCGCCGACCGCTTGGTGTCCGGCGCCACGCTGTTCATGTCGAACCAGAGGGCATCGGGCGCGAGGTGCGACGCATAGTGGCGGGCGGCAGCGAGCGCCTGATCGGCGGTGACGAGCGAAAGGACCGTGGCGGCACCCTCGAGAGCCATCGCTGCGCTCTCGACGCCTTCGACCTGCGCCGCAGCATAAGCGGCCAGCATTTCTTCGCGCAACGCTGCCTCACGGACCTTGCGGTCGAAGGCGCGCGCTCCCTTCAGGGCAAGGGCACGGCCGGCCTCTCCGAAGCCGATATGGGCAATGCCATGGGTCATGCTGTCGGCGTAAGCCAGGGGCGCACCGACCAGCCAATCCAATTCAGTGACCGCCTATCGGTTTTCCTGAAGTCTCGTTTCGTTCGACGCGAGGTGAATCAGGTCGATGAGCCGTTGCTGGGCCGGTGTCGGGCGCCAGTCGCTGCGGATACTTAGCCCGATCCTGCGCACCCTACCCGGCAGGCTGGCACCGATCGGCGCCAGTATCCGACTCTCGATCTCCACCGCGATCTGGTCGGGCGACAACAGCGTCAGCAGATCGCTCTGCATGAGCAGCCCCCGGATCACCATGACGGAGCCGCATTCGACCGGAACGGTCGGCAGCGGGGCACCGGCGAACAGGGCTTCCCAATGCGCGCGCAGCGGTGTGCCGCGCGGCCCGACGATCCAGGATTGTGCGCGCAGATCGTCTAGAGTGACCGTCCCGCTGGCGAGCGGATGATCCTTGCGGCCGAAAATCGCGAGCCGGTCGGTGAAGAGTGGTATCTGCTCGATGCCGGGGGGCGGGTCCTCGCGAAGCGCGCCGACCATCATGTCAATGACACCGTCAAGCAGCGGATCGACCAGCTCGCGCCAGGAGCCTTCGACGATATCGACGATGCTTGCGGGCGAGCCGCGCAGAAAATACGCCAATGCCCTCGGCAGGACCAGCGCCCGGCTGAGCGGCATCGCGCCGACCGCTATGCGCGCGCCCTCGTCCGGCCCGCCCCTTGCCTCGCTGATACCCGCCGCGATTTCCGCCGCGGCAAGTCGCACGC
Source organism: uncultured Sphingobium sp. (assembly GCA_964529225.1). GTDB lineage: Bacteria > Pseudomonadota > Alphaproteobacteria > Sphingomonadales > Sphingomonadaceae > Sphingobium. Next base: position 33,537 of record CAZGVX010000007.1, on the reverse strand, counting down.
CCCGAGCCATGATATGCCCGGCCGCCGTCAGCGCCATGCCGCGCCCGCGCCGCTCGGCCAGCCGAACCGAGCACACCTGCTCAAGCTCCCGAACCGCGCGATGGATGGCCGGCTGCGACAGGCCGCTGACGGCTGCGGCACCTGCAAAGCCCTGAGCATCCGCGAAATGCAGGAAGGCTTCCAGCTGGGTCGCCGTCACTAGCCGCTCAGGGCTTGAAAAGCCTCGGGAAAAGCGACGCGTCACGGCGGCGAGCTGGGCGAAGGCCCTCTCCGCCCGATCCACCAGCGCCATCCCCGCAGGGGTCGGCGTCACGCCGTCTGAATGTCGCTCGAAAAGGAGGAGACCGAGCTTTCTTTCAAGCTTGCCTAGACCTTGGGTCAGGGCGGACTGCGAAAGGCCGGCCGTCTCGGCGGCGCGGCTGAGGCTCCGCTGGGCCACTACGTCGCTGAGGGCACGCAAATGGCGCAGATTGATGTCGAACGGTTTGAGCACAACATGATATATAGCAAAAACTTATTGCCCGTCGACAAGTTGAACTGGCGAACCGGCAGGCGTCGAGCGCACGGCAAGATCGAGAGGAGATCGAGCATGGGCGTGGTTGTGCAGAATATCGAACGCGCGGAGGCCGTCATTATCGAGGGCCTCGCTCATGCCGGGGTCGCCACCGTGCATGAGGCGCAGGGCCGGATCGGCCTGCTCGGCCACCAGATGCGCCCGATCTACCCCGGCGCGCGCATCGCGGGATCGGCCGTCACCATCTCCGCGCCGCCCGGCGACAACTGGATGATCCATGTCGCGATCGAGCAGCTGAAGGCGGGCGATATCCTCGTGCTGGCCCCGACATCGCCCTGCATCGACGGCTATTTCGGCGATCTGCTGGCGACCAGCGCGATGGCGCGCGGATGTCGGGGGCTGGTGATCGATGCGGGCGTCCGCGATGTCCGCGATCTCACGGCGATGGGCTTTCCGGTCTGGTCGAAGGCAATCTTCGCGCAAGGTACGGTCAAGGCGACGCTGGGGTCCGTCAACGTGCCTATCGTCTGCGCAGGTGCCGCGATCGAACCGGGCGATGTGATCGTCGCGGACGATGACGGCGTCTGTGTCGTCAAGCGCGCGGACGCCGCGAATGTGTTGCAGAAGGCGCAGGCGCGCGAGGCGGCGGAGGAGGCCAAGCGCCAGCGTCTCGCGGCCGGTGAACTGGGCCTCGACATATACGACATGCGCGGCAGGCTCGCGGAAATGGGCCTCAAATATGTCTGACGGTCCCGCCCCGTCAGCACAAGTGGGGACCGGTTTTGCACCCGGAAGGGGCGGCCAAAATGGCGTGCGCTGCATGTGGATGCGGGGCGGCACCTCAAAGGGTGCGTTTTTCCTGGCCGAGGACTTGCCGTCTGACAACGCAGTGCGCGATACCTTCCTGCTGCGGATCATGGGTTCGCCCGATCCGCGCCAGATCGACGGCATGGGGGGAGCTGACCCGCTGACCTCGAAGGTCGCGGTAGTGCGCCGGTCGGATCGCGAAGGCGTGGACGTCGACTATCTCTTCCTTCAGCTGTTCGTCGATCAGGCGATCGTCACCGATAGCCAGAACTGCGGCAACATGCTTGCCGGCGTCGGGCCGTTCGCCATCGAACGCGGGCTGGTCGCCGCGACCGGCGAGGAAACGCGCGTTGCGATCTTCATGGAGAATACCGGCCAGGTTGCCGTCGCGACGGTGCAAACGCCGGGCGGCCGGGTTCGCTACGAGGGCGACGCTGCCATCAGCGGGGTGCCGGGGACTGCCGCGCCGATTCCGCTGGCGTTTCGCGATACCGCCGGTTCGTCCTGCGGCGCGCTGTTGCCGACAGGCAATGGCGTCGACCAGATAGATGGCATCGCCTGTACGCTGATCGACAACGGTATGCCCTGCGTTGTGCTGGCGGCTGCCGATGCAGGCGTCACGGGCTATGAGGATCGCGATACGCTGGACGCGGACGTGGCGATGAAGGCCAAGGTAGAGGCGATACGCCTCAAGGCCGGGCCGCTGATGAATCTGGGCGATGTCACCGAAAAGTCCGTGCCGAAGATGATGCTGGTGGCGCCCCCGCGCGCGGGCGGTGCGATCAGCGTGCGCTCACTCATTCCGCATCGCGTCCACGCGTCGATCGGCGTCCTCGGCGCGGTGAGCGTGGCAACCGCCTGCCTCGTGCCCGGTTCGCCAGCCGCCGCCATGGCCCGGGTGCCGGACGGTCGGACGCTCACCCTCGGCGTCGAGCATCCGACCGGCGTGACCGAATGCGTCGTGACCATCGACGATGACGGACAACCGGTCGATGCAGGCATGCTTCGCACCGCGCGCAAGCTGATGGACGGCGAGGTCTTCGCATGAGCATCGACACTGATGGCCGCATCCGGTCCTGGACGCTGACGCCCTCGCGGCCCCGCTTCGTGCCGCCGCCCGGCGCGGTCGAAGGGCATTGCCACGTGTTCGGCCCGCAGGCCGAGTTTCCCTTTAGCCCTAAGGCCAAATATCTGCCGCAGGATGCGGGGCCTGACGCCCTGTTCGCGCTCCGCGACCGGCTGGGCTTTGCCCGCAACGTCATCGTCCAGGCGAGCTGCCACGGCACCGACAATCGCGCCACGCTGAACGCCATCGCATTGTCCGATGGCAAGGCGCGGGGCGTTGCGGTGGTGGACCCGGCGATCGGCGACGCCGAACTCGACACCCTCCATGACGGCGGAATTCGCGGGGTGCGTTTCAATTTCCTCAAGCGGCTGGTCGACGACGCCCCCAAGAACAGGTTTCTTGACGTCGCGCATCGCATCGGGCGGCTCGGCTGGCATGTCGTGGTCTATTTCGAGGCTGACATCCTCGAAGAGATGCGCCCCTTCCTTGCGGCGATCCCGACGCCGATCGTCATCGACCATATGGGCCGCCCGGACGTGACGCAGGGGCCGGACGGACCGGACATGAAGGCGTTCCGGTTGCTTCTGGACAGCCGGGTCGACATCTGGACCAAGGTCACCTGCCCCGATCGTCTCGACCCCGCCGGGCCGCCCTATTGCGATTTTGTCCGCTCGGTCCGACCCCTTGTCGAGGCCTATCCCGACCGGGTGCTGTGGGGCACCGACTGGCCCCATCCAAACATGGAGACTGTTTTGCCAGACGATGGCCTGCTGGTCGACGTCATCCCCGAAATCGCCGTTACCGAGGATCTCCAGCGCAAGCTCCTCGTCGACAATCCGATGCGCCTATACTGGTCCGAAGAACTATAGAGCACGCCGGATTGCGCCGCAAATTGCATCTGCACGCAGCGTGCCAGGCGACATGACTTGACACAGGGCCATTAATCAGAACAATGTTCTGATTAATGGAACGAGCGGGGAGATCAGGGTGACGGACTATCCGGCATTGCACTTGACGATCGACGGGGACACGATCAGCGCAGGCGCGCGCGACACGATGCCGGTGTTCAACCCAGCTACCGGGGAAACGCTAGGTCTGCTGCCGGTCGCGACCACCGCCGATCTCGACCGGGCGCTCGATGCTGCCCGCCGTGGCTTTGCCCGGTGGCGGGACACCGCCGCCGCAGAACGCGCCGCCGTGCTGGAACGCGCCGCGGCGCTGATGGTGGAACGCAAGGAAAGCCTCGCACGCATCGCCACGCTGGAAGAGGGAAAGACGCTGGCCGAAGCACGCGTTGAGGTGATGATGAATGTCGGCCTCTTCCGCTTCTATGCGGGAGAGATCCAGCGGCTCTACGGCCGTGTGCTGGTGCGGCAGGGGCAGTTCCGTTCGACGGTGGTTCAGGAGCCTGTCGGCCCGGTCGCCGCGTTCGCGCCGTGGAACTTCCCGCTCGGCAATCCGGGGCGCAAGCTCGCCGCGCCGGTCGCAGCGGGCTGCTCGGTGATCCTCAAGGCGGCAGAGGAGACGCCCGCCTCTGCCATGGGCGTGCTCCAGTGCCTCTACGATGCGGGGCTGCCACGCGATGTCGCACAGCTTGTATTCGGCGACCCGGCGCATATCTCCTCGCATCTGCTGGCCTCGCCCATCATCCGCAAGCTGAGCTTCACCGGCTCGACGAGCGTGGGCAAGCAGCTGATGAAGCTGGCGGCGGACGATCTCAAGCGCACCACCATGGAGCTGGGCGGACATGGCCCGGTGCTGGTGTTCGACGATGCCGATCTGGAAGCGGCGCTAGACGCGGCGGTTCCGCACAAGTTCCGCAATGCGGGGCAGGTGTGCGTGTCGCCGACGCGCTTCATCGTCCAGCAGGGGGTCTATGATCGCTTTGTCACGGGATTCGTCGAGCGAACCAGACGCATCGTCGTGGGCAACGGGCTGGACGAGGGCGTCGACATGGGACCGATGGCCAACGCCCGCCGCCCGGAAGCGATGGAGCGGCTGATAAGCGGCGCCAGAGCGGCTGGCGCTCGCTTGCTCACGGGTGGCGAGCGGATCGGCAACCAGGGTTATTTCTTTGCGCCGACCGTGCTGGCGGAAACGCCGCTCAATGCGGAAATCATGAACGAAGAGCCGTTCGGCCCGGTCGCGCTCATCAACCCCTATGGCAGCGAGGACGAGATGATCGCCGAGGCCAACCGCCTGCCTTATGGTCTGGCCGCCTATTGCTGGACCAGCAGTTCCATGCGGCAGCGCACGCTCCCGCCACGGATCGAGGCGGGGATGCTTGCGCTCAACACCACTGTCATCGGCGGGGCGGATGCGCCCTTTGGCGGCGTCAAATGGTCCGGCCACGGGCATGAGGATGGGCCGGAAGGGCTGGCTGCCTGCCTCGTCACCAAGGCGGTGCACGAGGGCTGAGCCGTGCAGCCGCGCTTCTCCCCGATGTTCGCCTTTCTCGCCGCCCTGCTGCCGCTGTTCGCCACCAGCGGGTGCGACGATGCGCGAGGCCCGGTCAATGCCGCGCGCATCGCCGCCTCCGCGCGGGACGGCGCGGACTGGCTCGTGCATGGCCGCACCTATGACGGGCAACGCTACAGCCCGCTCGATCGCATCACGCCCGCGAACGCGAGCCAGCTCGGCCTTGCCTGGTTTGCCGATCTCGATACCAACCGGGGGCAGGAAGCCACGCCGCTGGTGATCGACGGCATCCTCTACACCTCGACGGCATGGTCCAAGGTCAAGGCATATGACGGGCGCTCCGGCAAGCTGCTGTGGGAATATGACCCGCAAGTGCCGGGCGAGATGGCAGTCAAGGCCTGCTGCGATGTCGTCAACCGCGGTCTTGCGGCATGGGGCGAACGGTTGTTCCTTGGCACGCTCGACGGTCGGCTCATCGCCATTGATCGCCGCAGCGGCAAACCAGCATGGAGCGTTGTCACGGTCGACCAGGCCAAGCCTTATACGATCACGGGCGCGCCGCTCGTCGTCGACGGTCGCGTCATCATTGGCAATGGCGGTGCCGATATGGGCGTGCGCGGCTATGTTACCGCCTATGACGCCGGGACCGGAAAGCTGCTCTGGCGCTTCTACACCGTGCCGGACAATCCGGCGAACGGACCGCAGCCCGCCTATCTCGAACGTGCGCTCAAGACATGGAAGGGCGCGTTCTGGAAGCTTGGCGGAGGGGGCACGGTGTGGGACTCGATGGCGTATGATCCCGCGCTCGATCTGCTCTATCTGGGCGTAGGCAACGGCTCGCCATGGAATCAGGCGCTGCGCTCGCCGGGCGGGGGCGACAATCTCTATCTTTCGTCCATCGTCGCCATTCGCCCCAGCACCGGCGAATATGTGTGGCACTATCAGCAGACGCCCGGCGAAACATGGGATTACACCGCCACCCAGCACATGATGCTGGCCGATCTCGCCATCGGCGGCAAGCGCCGCAAGGTGCTGATGCAGGCGCCCAAGAACGGCTTTTTCTATGTGATAGACCGGGAGACCGGCAAGCTCATCTCGGCCAGAAACTTTGTGCCCGTGAACTGGGCGGACGGCATCGACCCGGCAAGCGGCAGGCCACGGTTCCGCCCCGAAGCGCGCTACGACCGGACAGGCAAACCCGCGCTGGTCACGCCGGGCAGCGGCGGCGCGCACAACTGGCAACCTATGGCGTTCGATGCGAAAAGCGGTCTGGTGTTCATACCCGCGCAGATTTCCGCCGGACTGTATGTGCCCCCCCAAGGCTCGGCAAACGACTGGGAGGCCCAGCCGCGCGGCTTCAACAGCGGAACGGACTTCGCCGCCGTCTCGATGCCCGCGGACCGCACCATCCGCGCCCGCGCCCGCGCCTCGGTAAAGGGCATGCTCATCGCGTGGGATCCGGCGGCGCAGAAGGAACGCTGGCGGGTGGATTATCCCGGCCCCTCGAACGGCGGGCTGCTCGTGACGGCGGGCGGGGTGCTGTTTCAGGGCACGGCGGGGGGCGCGTTCAACGCCTTCGAGGCGGCAACGGGCCGCAAGCTCTGGTCGATGGACGCGCAGACCGGGGTGCTTGCCGCTCCCGTCACCTACAGCATTGACGGCGAGCAGTATGTCGCGGTGCTGGTCGGCTGGGGCAGCATCTTCGCGCTCGGCCCGCCGGGTGTCATCTCCACCATGTCCGGCAAGGTGCCGAACATCTCCCGCCTGCTGGTGTTCAAGCTGGGCGGCACGGAAAAGCTGCCGCCCTCGCCGGGCTGGAACCCCGCGCCGATGGATCCGCCCCGCGAGACTGGCGCGCCCGCTGACATCGCGCTGGGCAAGCTGCGGTTCGCGCAATATTGCGCGCAGTGCCACGGCGACGCCGCCTATGGAGGCACGGTGCTGCCCGATCTGCGCCGGAGCAGCCTTCTTGCCGACAAGGCGAGCTGGGAGACGGTGGTTCGCGACGGCGCGCTCGCGGCGAATGGCATGGTGGGCTGGAAGCAGATATTGTCACCGCGCGAAATCGAGGCGCTGCGGCTGTATGTAATCGCCCGCGCACGCGAGGATCAGAGACTGGGCGAGGACTGAAAGGCCGTTTCAGGCGTAGCGCGCGGCGAGCATCGCAAAAAGGCCGCCCGCGCGCAGCATGGCGAGCTGACTTTCCGTCCGCACATCCGCCATCCCTTGCAACGAGGCGACCATTTCGCCTGCGGACGAACCTATCTCGACAATTAGGCCCGGCCGCTCCACGCTCATCTCCGCCACGCCGCGCACCGTAACGCGCACGCCCGGCGTGGCGGCAAGCGCGGCCACGCCGGGTGCGACGACTGGCAGCACGCCGAGTGCGATAAGGTTGCTGCGGTGGATGCGCTCGAAACTCTCCGCGATCACCGCCCGCACGCCCAGCAGCGCGGTGCCCTTCGCCGCCCAATCCCGTGCGGACCCGGTGCCATAATTCGCGCCCGCCAGAATGACGACCGGCGTGGCGGTGCGCGCATAGGCGGCAGCAGCGTCGAAAATCGGGCATGGAGCGCCATCCGGCCCAAGCGCGACATTGCCGCCATGCGGAGCCACGCGGTTCTGGAGCCGGGCGTTGTCGAAGGTCCCGCGTAGCATCACTTCATGATTGGCGCGCCGGTCGCCATAGCTGCCCAGCCTGTCCGCAGCCTGCCCCTGCGCCAGCAGATGAAGCCCCGCAGGAGAATCCGCCGCAATCCGTCCGATGGGCGAGATATGATCGGTCGTCACATCGTCGCCCAGCCACAGCAGCACCGCCGCAAGGGCGATGTCGCCCTCCAGCGGTGTCGCGGCCCGCGCGAAAAACGGAGGAGGGCGGATGAAGCTGGAGCTTCCGTCCCAATCGAAGCAGGGGCCGACAGGCGCGGGCAAGGCATGCCATGCGGCGTCCCCGTCCCCATCATCGCCCGCATCACGCAACCCGCCCTCGCCCAGCGCGGCGAGAACAGCGTCAATCTCAACGTCGTCCGGCCAGATGTCGGCCAACAACACCGGCTTGCCCGCCTCGTCCAGCCCCAGCGGGTCGCGGCCCAACTCCATCCGCAGGCTGCCCGCCAGCGCCCCGGCGACCACCAGCGGCGGCGAGGCGAGATAGTTCGCGCCGACAGCAGGGTGAATTCGGTTCTCGAAATTTCGGTTGCCGGAGAGGAGGGCCGCGAGCAGAGCGGGACGCCTGCCGCCCGGCCATCGCTCATCCGCCACCAGTTCCCCTGAGTTGCCCACGCAGGTGGTGCAGCCGAAGCCGACGACATGAAAACCCAGCGCATCGAGCGGCGCTTGCAGCCCCGCCCGCTCCAGCAGGGCGGCGATATGGCGCGAGCCGGGGGCAAGCGATGCCTTGACCCAGGGCGACACGCGCAGCCCTTTCTCCACTGCCTTGCGCGCGAGCAGCCCCGCCGCGATCATCAGGCGCGGATTGGCGGTGTTCGTGCAGCTCGTTATGGCGGCGATGGCGAGCGCGCCGTCCTGCCCGCTAAGCGGCTCCGGGCTGGCGCTTTCGAGGCTTTTCGGCACCTGCGAGAGCGCAAGAAGTTGCTGCGGGCGGTGCGGCCCGGCCATGACCGGCTCCATCGCATCCAGCGCAATGTCGAGCGTTCGCGAATAGCGCCGCTCCGGTCCGGCATCGCGCCATAGGCCCGTCGCCTCGGCATAGGCGCGCGCATCCGCCAGCCGCTGCTCTTCCCGCCCCATCTCGCGCAGATAGGCGAGCGTCGCCTCGTCGACAGGAAAGAGCGCCGCCGTAGCGCCATATTCCGGGCACATGTTGGCGATGCAGGCACGATCGGTGAGCGAGAGCGAGGACAGCCCCTCCCCCATGAACTCGACGATCTGATCGACCACGCCCTCCCGCCGCAAACGCGCGGTGAGCGCAAGCGCGATGTCCGTTGCCGTCACGCCGGGGTGCCGCTTCCCGATAAGTCTGACCGCGCAAACCTGCGGCAAGGCGCTGGGTACGGGCGCGCCCAGCGCCGCAAACTCCGCCTCGATGCCGCCCACGCCCCAGCCCATGATGCCGAGCGCATTGACCATCGTGGTGTGGCTGTCCGTGCCGATCACCGTTTCCGCGCAGACCCAGCCGGGCCGATCCGGGCAGGGCATGGCGACGTTCGCCAGCCGTTCGAGATTGATCTGATGGCAGATACCATGGCCCGGCGGCGTAATGGAAAGCCGCGGGAACGCTTGTTCGGCCCATTTGAAAAAGCCGTATCTCTCCGCGTTGCGGGCGAACTCCAGCGCGATGTTGAGGCGCGCCGCCCCCGCCGATCCGCTATGATCGACCCGAACCGAATGGTCGATCACCAGATCGACAGGGATGGTCGCGTCCACCTCCTCCGTCGCCCGCCCATGCGCGCGCGCATGGTCGCGCAGCGCCGCAAGGTCGGCAAGCGCGGCCACGCCAGCCGTGTCCTGCATCAGGATGCGCGAAGGGCGAAACGGGATTTCGGCAGCGCACTGCCCGTTTTGCAGCCATTGCTCAAAGGGCGCGATATACGCCTCCGCATCCTCCTCATGCACCAGCACATTTTCCAGCAGGATCGCCAGCGACCGAGGCAGCGCGCGCAATTTTTCCCGCCGCGCAGGGTCCAGACGCGCAAACGGGGTGAGGCACGGTTCCGCCATAGTGCTGCCTTCAGCCGATCCGCGCGCGCAGCGCGGCAAGGCTCCCGCCGCTCTTGACCTTGCCGGGCAGCGGATGACCCACAATGTCCTCGGCCAACCGCGCACATTCAATCAGGCGCTCCAGATCGACGCCGGTGGCGATGCCCATTTCCTCGCACATGAACACGAAATCCTCAGTGCAGATATTGCCCGCCGCTCCGGCATGGGCCGCAAACGGGCAGCCACCCAGACCGCCCACCGCAGCATCGAAATGGCACACGCCCATCTTCAGCCCGGCATAGGCATTGGCGAGACCCAGCCCGCGCGTATCGTGAAGGTGCAGCGCCAGTTCGACATCGGGGTGCGCGTCGCGCACCATGCCCACGAGGCGCTCGACCCTTTGCGGCGTGGCCCAGGCCATGGTGTCTCCCAACCCGATGATCGCCAGATCCTCGCCGGCGTCGCGCGCCATCGCGCGCAAGTCTCCCACCAGCGCCACCACCCGCGCGGGCGGAATGTCGCCCTCGAAATTGCAGCCGAAAGCAGCGGTGACGAAGCCGGTACGGACGGGAATGTCGTGCTGCCGATACATGGCGAGCAATTCCGGCTGGGCAGCAAGCTGCTGCTCCGGCGTGCGGTTCTGGTTGCGCTTCAGGAAGGCAGCGGACGCATATAGGGTCAGCTTGCCCTCCAGATACAACCGCCCGGTGGCAATGGCGCGCTTCAGCCCCCGCTGGTTGAGCCACAGTCCGGCATAACGAACGCCCTCGCGCGGCGTCATTCCCGCCACGACGGCTTCGGCATCCGCCATGCCCGGCACCTTCTCCGGGTGGACGAACGAGGTGATCTGCATATAGCGCAGACCAGTCTCCGACAGCGCGTCGATCAGCCGGATCTTTTCGGTGGTGGGAATAGGCGTGCGCTCGATCTGAAAGCCCTCGCGCGGCCCTTCTTCTTTTATGAAAACGCGCTCCGGCAGATCAGTCATGCATCGTCTCTTTGGTCAGGCGGGCGGGAAAGGCGTTGACAGGCCAGAGCCTTGTTCTGCTAAATAGAACGACTGAGGTTATACAGCGGGGCCAATCACAATCATGAATTCCAAGGCAGGGGTTGCGGCGGTCGACCGCGCGTTTGACGTTCTTCATGCCTTCGACAAGGAAAAGCCGGTGCTGACCTTGGCCGAAATCTCGCGCATTACCGGGCTTTACAAAAGCACGATCCTGCGACTCCTCGGCTCGCTGGAGAAATATGGCTTCGTGTGGCAGCGGGCGGATGGAAGCTACCAGCTCGGCGCCGGGCTGCTCGGCCTTGCCAGCGTCTTTCAGGACTCGTTCCATCTGCGCGAGTTCGTCGAGCCTGTACTGGAGCAACTCGTTTCGGCCACCAACGAAAGCGCGACCTTCTTCATCCGTGATGGTGACGCGCATGTCTCGCTGTTCCGCATCGACGGACGGCACACGATCCGCGACTACAGCATCCGCATGGGCGACCGCCGCCCGCTGAACCGGGGCGCGGCAAGCGAGGTGTTCCTGCGCTTCGAGGCTATCGGCGGCGGGCCGTTGGCGGCGAAGGATTTCACCACCATTTCGCTGGGACTGGTGGAGCCGGAAATGGCAGCGATCGGCGCGCCCGTGTTCGGCGCGGGCCACAAGCTGGTCGGGGCGGTGACGCTCGCTGGCCCGATCGTGCGCTTTACCGGGGATTATGTAGAGAAAATCCGGCCCATACTGGTCGATGCCGCGATCGGCCTGTCCATAAGCCTGGGCGAAAGTCCGGCCCGCTTCGCGGCGTTGCGCCAAGGATAGCGCGCCGCTGCCGCTTCGCAGAGGCGGAGCGAGGTTCACACCACACCTTCCGCGCGCAATGCGGCCAGCGTCTCCTCGCTCACGCCCAATGCGGCGAAGATTTCCGCACTGTGCTGGCCGAGCGTAGGCGGCGCACCCTGCGCTCCGGCCTGTGCATCCGCCAACCGGAAGCCGGGGCGGCAGACCTTGATGCGCTCCAGCCCCGGTGCGTTCATCTCGATTTCCTGCACCAGCTCCCGCGCAGCGATCTGTGGGTGAGCGAGCACTTCGGGCACCGTCAATATGCGCCCCGCCGGGATGCCGTGGGCGTTGAGCAGACTTTCCCACTCTGCCGCGCCGCGCGTGCGCAGCGCGGCATTGATCTCTTCGTTGAGCGCCTCGCGATTGGCCTTGCGCGCTTCGCGTTCAGCAAAGCGCGGGTCGGCCGCCAGCTCGGGCCTGCCGACGAGCGCGCACAAGGCCTCGAACTGCTCCTGCTTGTTCGCCGCAATGTTGAGTTGCCCGTCCGCGCAGGTGAAGGCGCCAGAGGGTGCGGCAGTCATGTTCTGGTTGCCGATGGGTTTGGTTTCCACGCCAGCGATCAGATAATTGGAGACGGCCCAACCCATAGCGGAGATCGTGGCATCCAGCATGGAAAGGTCGATATGGCAGCCCCGCCCGTTGCGCCCGCGCCGCACCAGCGCACTCGCGACCGCGAACGCCGCCGCCATGCCGCCGAGCGTGTCGCATACCGGATAGCCGATACGCAGCGGGGCGGACTGCGCGTCTCCGGTGATGCTCATCACGCCCGACATGCCCTGCACGATCTGGTCATAGGCGGGATTGGCGCGCAACGGCCCTTCCTGCCCGAAGCCCGAGATGGAGCAATAGACGATCTCCGGCCGAAGCGCGCGGACCTGCTCATAGGAGAAGCCCAGCCGCTCCATGACGCCGGGACGGAAGTTTTCGACCAACACATCGGCAGTTTGCAACAGCTTGCGGAACAGCGCCTTGCCGCGCTCGTCCTTGAGATCAATCGTCACCGACTTCTTCCCCGCATTCTGCGCGAGGAACGACGTTCCCATCATCATGCCATTGAGGCGCGGCGAGGCTCCCAGCTTGCGGGCCAAGTCGCCCGCGTCCGGGTTTTCCACCTTGATGACCTCCGCACCAAGCATCGCCATCTGATAGGTGGCGTAAGGCCCGGAAAGGATGTTGGTCAGATCGAGCACCCGCACGCCGTCGAGCAGATCAGCAGGCGGCAGCGGCTCCTTCGGTTCGGCCACCGCCTCAGATCTCCGTCGTCAGCACGTCGTAGCGATAGAGCCAGTCATAGCGGTCGTTGATGGGATCGCGGCTCCATTCGCTTTCCATGTAGCGGACAGCGCCTTCCTCTGTCGCAAGCGCGGACTCGTGGAACCGCGCGGTGTTCTCCTTCGCGCCGCGCACCATCTTGCTGGTGCGCTCCACCCGCGCATTCTCATAGCGCAGCAGCGCCTCCAGCGGATCGGAGAAGATGTCGAGGCAGCGCCCCAGCACAACGCCATCCTCAATGGACATGACCGCCCCCTGCGCGAGAAAGGGCAGCGTGGCATGGCACGCATCGCCCAGCAGCGTTGCCCGGCCCTGCGTCCATTTCTGGCGCGGCTGACGCTCCATGAATGCCCATTTCAAGACCGCCGGAGCAGAGTGAATCAGGGTCTGCACATCCTCATGCCAGCCCTTGAAGTCGTTCGCGCACTCTTCGATGCTGCCCTGAGCATACCAGGATTCGACCTGCCAATCGTCGCGCTCGATGGTGCCGATCATGTTCATCAACTTGCCGCCCCGCAGCGGGTAATTGACGAGGTGCCCGCCGGGGCCGATCCACGTCCAGCCTACCATGCCGCGCATATGCTCCGGCAGCCGCTCCATGGGAATGACGGCGCGCCATGCGATCATGCCGGTGAACTGCGCCTCATCGTCGCCGAACAGGCAGCGGCGCACGGTCGATTTGACGCCGTCGGCGCCGACCAGAAGGTCGCCATCGGCGCGCTGGCCATTCTGGAAGTGCAACGTCACGCCATCGTCGCGCACGTCGAGATTCTCGACCGTATGGCCAAGATGAATGGCATCGGGCGAAAGCGCGCGCACCGCATCCACCAACGTTTGCAGGAGGTCCGGGCGATAGACGGTGAGATAGGGATAGCCATATTTCTCGATGGCGATTTCGCCCAGATCGAACATCGGCCAGGCGCGGCCAGTGTTCCAGAGGCGAAACTCCTTGCGGCGCGGCGCGCATGAGGCCGCCTTGAGCTGCTCGAATACTCCCAGAGCATCCAGCGCGCGCGATCCGTTAGGGCTGATCTGCACACCCGCCCCGACCTCGCCCAGCTCCGGCGCCTGTTCATAGACGCGCACATCGTAGCCGCGCCGAAGCAGCGACAGCGCCGCCGCCATGCCGCCAATGCCGCCACCGGCGATCAGGATTCTGGGAGAACTGCTCATGTCATACTCCGATAGGATAAGCCCCGGTGCGCAGACTGCGCGCGAGCGGGAAATAGGAGGAAAGGCGCGCGCCTCATGGCGCAGCTTCCGTCCGCAGCCAGCCGAACTGCGCCATGACAGGCTCGTCCGTCACGCGCAGCAACACGGCTTCTTCCCGCGCGACATGGCGGAAGGGCCGCCATGCCGGTATCGCGATGGTGTCGCCAAAGCCCCAGGGTAGGGTCTGCCCGTCCACTTCCGTAACGCCGCTTCCCCGGACCACCGCGAAGACGTTGTTCGCGGTAGTGCGGAGCGGCATGCTGGCCGCCCCGGCGGGCAGGCGCATCATGTGCAGGCTGATCGTGTCGAGCCGGGCCGGGCCAAGCTCGGTCGAAACGACCGCGCCCGCGCCCAAACGCTTGGTTTCCCGATCCAGCGCGACCTGCGTCTCCCCCCAGGGAAAGGCAATCGGCGCGCGCTCCAGCGGCGTGACATCCGCCTCCAGCCCCTGCGGGTGCGGTTCATAGAACATCGGTTCAAGCAGATGCACCAGCGGCACATCGAGAAAATCCATCCAGTAGCAGTCCTCATCGCCCTCATTGGCGTGGGAATGCCATGCCCAGTTGGGCGTGAGCAGCACGTCGCCCGGCCGCATCGCGACTTTGGCGCCATTCACCACGGTGGACGTGCCTTCGCCTTCGAGGATCAGGCGCAGCGCATTGGGCGTATGGCGGTGCGAACGGGCCGTCTCGCCGGGACGGATCATCTGATAGGCGGCGACGATGGTTCGCACGGTGGAATAAATGTTGCCTTCCATCGGATTGAACATGGTAAGGTTGCGCCGCTCGGCCTGCTGCGTATCCACCAGCGCGCCCGCCCGGTCGAGGATCGGCTTCACCTGCGCGTAATGCCAGACATGGGGCAGGAAGCTGCGGCGCGGCTCCGGCCACAGCGCAGGGAACCGCCGGTGCCAGCCGCCCTCCATGTTAAGGTCGGCGAACGCCTGATAGAGCGCCTCGAGCGTATCGGGTGCGGATGCGGTCGCCATATCAGTTCTGCTTGATGATGGGCGGGACATAAGGCTGCGCAAACACTTCCGTCATGCCCAGCTCGCCCTGCCGCACGGGCACGGACATCTCGCCCACCTGGTCGATGATGATACGGATCGTGTCGCCGTCGACCACCGGGCCCACGCCCTCCGGCGTGCCGGTGGCGATGATGTCGCCGGGATAGAGCGTCATGACGGCGGACGCCGTGGCGATCATGCCAGGAATATCGAGCACCAGATCGCGCGTGTTCGCGCTTTGGCGCAACTCGTCGTTGACCCACAGCTTCATGTCGAGCGCGGCGGGATCAGCCACCTCGTCAGCCGTCGTAATCCATGGCCCGACGGGGCAGAAACTGTCATACGCCTTGCGGAAAACGCGCTCCTCGCGCCCGCGCACGACCATGTCGAGCAGGCAGGCATAGCCGAACACCGCCTCGCGCCAGTCCTCGCGCGCAAGGCCGCGTACTTCCTTGCCGATGATGATCGCCAACTCGCTTTCATGATGCACTTCGCGGCCAGGCACCTGCGGCAGCATCACCGGATCAGACGGGCCGGAAAGCGAGGAGCAGGGCTTGAGGAAAAAGCCCTGGTTCGTCGCGCGATATTGCGCCTGCATTTCGCGGCCATGCGCGTGATAGTTGACTGGATAGGCGATGACCTTGTTGGGCCAGGGCACTGGCGTTTCCAGCCGGACGGAGGCCAGAGGCAGGCGCGAAGCGCCGGGCAGCGCCGCCTCGATGACCGGACGAAAGGCGACGAAATCGCGGATCAGACGGAGCGGCGCGACAGCTGGCCATTCGGCAGGATCGACGCCGCATGCCTCCGTGACATCGGCGATCGTTTCACCTTCGACGATGCCTATCCGCCCCCCGTTAAATCTCGCCAGCCGCATATTCGCTCACATCTCTATTCTATTAGACAGAATAATATTCTATTTTTAGCCTCAAGGCTGTCAGGGAGTCAACCTGCAATTGCTCGCGCGCCTGCGTTTCTCCCTGCTGCGGCCATCGATCTGGCCCGGCGAGGAAGATGGGCGGGGGAAGCATGTTGCCTCCCCCGCACCTGAGTCCTCAGAAGTTCACCCGGAAGCGCGCGCCGTAGGTGCGCGGAGGAGCGATATCGAGGCCGTTATAGTTGGCGATGAAGGGATATTGCTGCGTGCCGGTGTATACCGCCTTGTCGCCAATGTTCCGCATGAACAGCTGGAACGAATAGATATCGTCTGGCGAACGATAGGTGATGTTGGCGTTGAACAGGGCATATCCTGTGGCGCGCGCATTCTCCACGAACTCAGCACTAAGCCACCGCGACGAGGAGAAGGTCATGTCCGGCGCCACCTCGATTTCCGCGCCGCTGGCGAGATCGAAGCGGTGGCTGTAGCTCACGGTGCCAGACCATTCGGGCGTGCGGGGAAGCTGGAAACCGTCGCAATTGATGGTCCAAAAGCCGGTCTGAGCGGTGCCGCCCGGAATGGCCGTCACCGCGCAGGCGGTCGACGCCGAGGGGTTGCCCGCCCGATAATTCCTGTAGTTGAACTCCTTATAGTAGCTGTCGACATATTCCACGGCGACACGGAAATTGTCGTTGCTGCTGGGCCGCAGGGTCAGATCAACGCTGCCGCCCTTGGAGACTGCCTTGCCAGCATTGAACAGCGACGAAACCTGCGCGCCGCCACGATCGAGCGCGGAGAAGTTCTCCTGCCGGTCGCGATAGTCCATGTAGAACAGCTCAGCGTTGAGCTGCACCGCTCCGCCGAAGAAACGGTTCTTGGACCCCAGCGTATAGGCCGTGACATCCTCCGGCTTGTAGGGGTCAATGTCTGCATTGGACTGGCCGCCCGATTTGAAGCCGGTGACGACGCTCGCGTAAAGCATGTTCTGCGGGGCTAGATCCAGCTCGACGCCGACCTTGTAGTTCACGCGGTTGGCGGAATATGTGCCGCGCACATTGGTTCCAGCCGCAGTGAGGATGGGGCAACTATTCCCCGGCCCGCTGCCGCCGGCCGCGCAGGTCGCGCTGCCCTGAAAGGCATAGCGATAGGCATCGACGTTCTTTGTCTCGTCGGTATAGCGCAGGCCGCCCGTCACGCGCAAAGCGCGCGTGAGCGAATAGGTCATCTCGCCGAACACTGCATAGGCACGGGTGTTCAAATCGGCGACGAACGCCGTGTCGGAGACGCGGGCCAGACGGACGGCGTTGTAGCTGTCCTGATCCTCGTTGAAGTAATATCCGCCCAGGACCCATTTCAGGTTCTCGCTGGCATGGCCTAGGCGCACTTCGAGCGTCTGGGCGTCCGATGTCGAAGGCTCGCCGTTGAACGGATTGACCGTGGTGAAATTGAGCGTCGGGATGGACTTAGAGTCGATAACCACGCGCTGATAGGCCGGAATGACGGTGAGCACCGCGCCGCCCAGATCCCAGTCGAGATGGCCGTTGACACCCCAGATGTCGAGATCCTGATATACGGTGCTCGTGTCGACAGGATAAATGCCCGGAGGCGCCGCGACGCGGGAGATCAGCGCGTTGAGTGTGTCGTTTATCGAAGTCCAGCGGTCATTGGGGAGGATGGGCTGCGGATTGACCAGACCCGGCGCATTCGGCGCGGTGGGTGCATAGATGACCTTGCCCGGACCCTTGCCCCCGAGATGCTGATAATTGACGCCAAGGCGTACGGTCACGTCCTCGGTCGGCTCTGCCTTGAACTGGAAGCGGAACGAATGATGCTTGTCGTCGTCGGTGCCGTCGCTGATGTAGCCATCACGCGAAACCCCCTGAAACGCCGCACGGATCGCGGCCTTCTCGCCCAGCGGAATGTTGAGCGCGCCTTCCGCGTTGAACCCGGTGTAGTTCTGGAAGCCCGCACTTGCGAATCCCTCGAACTTGCCGAGGCGCGGCTGCACCGGAATGATGTTGAGCGCGCCGCCGGTCGCGTTGCGGCCATAAAGCGTGCCCTGCGGCCCCTTGAGAACCTCGACACGCTCCAGATCGTAGAAAGCGCCTGCGACATACTGGCTGCGCGCGGCGAAAACCCCGTCGTAATTCTGCGCGACCGCCGAATTGCTGTAGGCGGTCGTCGAGAAGTCGCCCGCGCCGCGGATGTAGATTTGCAGCGCATTGCCGCCCTGGGTGATCTGCACGCCGGGCGAGAGGCGCGCGATGTCCGTCGCCTGCGAAACGCCCGCCTTGGTCAGCGCCTCGGCGGAAAGAACGTCTATCGAGACGGCCGCCTTTTGCGCGCTCTCGCGGCGGAACTGCGCGGTAACGACGATTTCCTCAATGCCGACCTGCTGATCGGCAGCCGCCACATCGGACTGCGCCCAGACGGCGGCGGGAAGTAGAGCGACGCCCGCCGCACCGAGCATGAGTTTAGACAAGAAAAAACTGTGACGCATGAGTCCCCCTCTCCGGAACAGTTATCCCGATCTTCAGCGCCGTGGCGAAGGATCGTTGCCGTTCTATTTATCAGAACGATGTTCTTTTTAATGCGCTCGTTGGCTCTTGTCAACGCAGGCTGACATTCGCGGGGAATGCTGCGCGATTCAGGTCTAATATAATGATTTGACAGCATTTTATGAGCCGGAGGCAGCGCCCCTCATCTCGCCTATGGATTTTTTAGAATATCGTTCTATTATGTGATGGCGCGCGGAGTCCATTCGTGCAAAGATTCAGTGCAGCCTCGCCGCACGAGCCTAGGAGAGAGCGATGACCAGTTTTCCGCAAACCCCGTCCTTCACCGGTTTCAACACGCCATCGCGCGTTGAGGCGGATGTGCAGGATCTCAATGTGCAAGATGGCGCCGTTCCCCTGGAAATGAACGGCACCTTCTATCGCGCGCAGCCCGAACACCAGTATCCGCCCAAGCTGGGAGACGACATCGCCTTCAACGGCGATGGGATGATCTCGGCATTCCGTTTCCACGACGGTCGCGTCGATTTCAGCCAGCGTTGGGCCAGAACGGACAAGTGGAAGCTGGAGAACGCCGCCGGGCGCGCGTTGTTCGGCGCCTATCGCAATCCGCTGACCGACGACGACTCGGTGAAAGGTCGCATCCGCGGCACGGCCAACACCAACGCCTATATCCATGGCGGCCGACTCTATGCGCTGAAAGAGGATTCGCCGCCGCTGGTGATGGACGCGGCGACGCTTGAAACGAGCGGTTACGTCGATTTCGACGGCAGGATGAAGGGCGAAACTTTTACCGCGCATCCCAAAACCGACCCGGAGACGGGCAATCTGTGCGGCTTTGGCTATGCGTCCAAAGGCGTGCTCACCCGCGACATGACCTATTACGAGATCAGCCCTTCAGGCGAGCTGCTGTTCGATGTGTGGTTCGAGACGCCCTATTACTGCATGATGCACGATTTCGCGATCACGGCCGACTATGCACTGTTTTCCGTCATGCCGATGACGAGCAGCTGGGAGCGGCTTCGGGCGGGCAGGCCGCATTTCGGATTCGACACCTCGCTGCCGACCTATCTCGCGGTAATGCCGCGCAAGCCGGGAACCACCGCACAGGACATCCGCTGGTTCAAGGGCGGCAACTGCTTCACCGCCCATGTGCTGAACGCGTGGCAGGAAGGCAGCCAGCTTCACCTCGACCTGCCGGTTGCGGCGAACAACATGATGCCCTTCTTTCCCGACATCAACGATGCGCCGTTCGATCCGGTCGCGGGCAGCACGTATCTGACCCGCTGGTCGGTGGACATGAACCAGAATGAGGAGGAATATCGCTCCGAGCGCATTTCCGACATGATCGGCGAGTTCCCCCGCATCGACGACCGCTGCACCGGGCGCAAGCACCGCTACGGCTGGATGGTGGTGATCGATCCGAGCCAGCCGGTCGACATGAAGGGCGGCAGCGCAGGCGGCTGGGTGATGAACACGCTGGGCCTCGTCGATCTGGAGGCGGGCACGGAGCAGAAATGGTGGTGCGGCCCGGTGTCGAGCATTCAGGAGCCGTGCTTCGTGCCGCGTTCGTCCGATGCCGCCGAGGGCGACGGCTGGCTCGTGATGGTCTGCAACAGGCTGGAGACGCGCAGCAGCGACCTCCTGATCTTCGAGGCGACGCAGATCGCCAAGGGACCGATCGCCACCATCAATATTCCGGTTCGGCTCCGCTTCGGCCTGCACGGCAACTGGGCAGACGCCTCGCAGATTCGCCCGCTTGAACAGGCGGCCTGATT
Source organism: uncultured Sphingobium sp. (assembly GCA_964529225.1). Taxonomy (GTDB): domain Bacteria; phylum Pseudomonadota; class Alphaproteobacteria; order Sphingomonadales; family Sphingomonadaceae; genus Sphingobium. The sequence continues at coordinate 13,592 of CAZGVX010000007.1, read as the reverse complement.
TCCCTCCCCTTGAGAGAGACTGGGGGCTGGCACTGCCAGCCCCCTTTTTGTCGCGGCGCGGGGCGAGAGGCCGCCCCCGCGCACTGTTCAGATAGGGTAGTGGCCCGGCTGGGTTTCCATCGTAATCCAGCGCAATTCTGTAAATGCGTCGATGCCCGCCCGTCCGCCGAACCGGCCATAGCCCGAAGCCTTGGTGCCGCCGAACGGCATCTGAGCCTCGTCATGCACCGTCGGTCCGTTGACATGGCATATGCCCGATTTGATCTGCCGGGCGACGCGCAGTCCGCGCGCGGTGTCGCGCGTGAACACGGCGGCGGAGAGGCCGTATTCGGTGTCGTTGGCGAGTCGGATCGCTTCCGCCTCGTCCTGCGCGCGGATGATCGCGACGACCGGCCCGAAGCTCTCCTCGCGGAACAGCCGCATGTCGGGCGTCACCTTGTCCACCACATGCGCGGGCATCAGCACGCCGGAGGCTTCGCCGCCATTTTGCAGCTGTGCGCCCGCCGCCACCGCATCGCGCACCAGTGCCGCGACATGATCGACCGTCTTGCGGTCCACCACCGCGCCGAGCGGGGTCTTGCCCTCGCGCGGGTCGCCCACCGCCATGGTCGCGACCTTGGCGCGGAACTTCTCCACAAATGCCTCCGCCACCGGCGCGACCACGATGATCCGCTCGGTCGACATGCATATCTGCCCCTGATTCATGAACGCGCCAAAGGCAGCAGCCTTGACCGCTTCGTCCAGATCGGCATCCTCCAGCACGAGCAACGGCGCCTTGCCGCCCAATTCGAGCAGGCAGGGCTTAAGATTGTCCGCGCAACGCCGCGCGATGATCCGACCTACCCCCGTCGACCCGGTGAAATTGACACGGCGAACCGCCGGGTGATCGATCAGCGCGCCGACGATTTCGCCCGCGTCCGCTGGAGCGTTGGTGACGACATTGACGGTCCCTTCAGGAAAGCCGGCCTGCGCGAACGATTCGATGATGAGGCCATGGGTCCGCGGGCACAGTTCGCTGGCCTTCAGGATTACGCTGTTGCCGCAGGCAATCGGGACGGCGATTGCGCGCGTGCCCAGGATGACCGGCGCATTCCAAGGTGCTATGCCGAGCACTACCCCCGCTGGCTCTCGCAGGGCCATGGCGATGCAGCCAGGCTTGTCAGAGGGGATGACCTCACCGTCGATCTGGGTCGTCAGCGCGGCGGCCTCGCGCGCCATCGACACAGCCAAGCTGACATTGAACATCGCCCATCCGCGCGTCGCGCCGATTTCCGCCACCATCGCGGAGACAATTTCCTCGGCGCGCTCCTCCATCGCCTGCGCCGCGCGCATCAACACGGTGCGCCGGGCGTTCGGCCCGGTTTGCGACCACGCATCGAATGCATGCGCCGCCTTGTCCGCCACCGCCAGCGCGTCGGCCACGGTCATGGCGGGGGCGCTGGAAACGACCTCGCCGGTCAGGGGGTTGCACCGCTCGACTATCATATCCGTTCCTCTCCGTTCGATGGGTTTGCCTATCCGCCGCCCGGCCGTTCCTCGCCGGGCCTTGCGGCAATTCCGTGGCTCACAAGATCCGCCAGTATTTCCGAGGCATTGGCCCAGTCGATCGTGGCAAGATCGACACCCATGGCGCCCGCCAGCCTGCCAGCCTGCGTCTGGGCATAGATGTAAACGCCGAACACCACGTTCATCGCGAGGAAGAACCGTTGCTCGTCGATGCCGGGCAGCACCCGCCGGAACAGCTCCGTCACCCTTCGCCGCACGGGCGTCACCAGCAGCCGGGCGATGCCGCGCGCCTCATGCGAAGGGTCGATTAGCGCCAGACAGTAAACCTGATGACTCTTTTGCGTATCTCCGTCGCCGTCGCTCTTGGCCATAGCGGAGCTGAAGAAGGCGGTGGCGATATCACGCGCATCATAGTCACCACGCGCTTCCAGCCCGTCGAAGGCACGGTTCTGCGCCATGTGCACGGGATCGAAATGCCGCCGGAACACTTCCTCGAACAGATCGCGCTTGCTGCTCCAGTTCCGGCTCAGCGACGCGAGGCTCGTGCCGGCGCGCGCAGCGACGGCACGGATCGTACAGCGGTCATAGCCATTCAGGATGAATTCGTCGTCAGCCGCTTCCATGAATCTGTCCCGGCTCAAACCTTCCCTTGCTGGCCGCGATGCCGGTTCCCCGCGTTTTGCCATTGCCTCAGCCTCGGCGGCACGCGCTCGGGCGTGCTGCTTGAAAGTGTGCTTGCATGAAACCTCCTCCGGTGACGCGACGCGGACGGGCCGCGCCTCATCTGTTCCTAGCGCACCAAGCCGACAACACAGAAGCGGTCACTCTCCCAAAGCCCTTGTGAACACGTTAGTATTCGTATAACGACTGGGTTGCAATCCATAAATATAACGTTGTTCTGTTTTGATCGATGGAGAGTTGGATGCTTCGCTCTGCCGCCTGCCACGCCCCGCTGTCGCCAGCACTGCTGGAGTTGGCGCACCGGCGCCTTGCCGCCGAGCTTGGCCCGGAAGCGGTGCACGGCGCGGGACCACGGCTGGCAGAATTTCACGATCCCTTTGAGGGGCCAGGAGCGACGGAGCATCAACCCGGCCTGCTGGTGCAGCCCGGATCGGTGGAGGAAGTGCAGGCGACCCTGCGTATCGCGACCGAGCTGGGCGTGCATGTCTGGACGTCCTCCATGGGCCGCAATTTCGGCTATGGCGGTTCGGCACCGGCGGTAAACGGCGCCATCGTGCTCAATTTACGGCGCATGGATCGCGTGCTCGACATCGACGCGAAGCAGGGTTTCGCGCTCATCGAACCGGGTGTCACGTTCCAGCGGCTTTACGAGGCACTGCGCGCCATTGATGCGCCGCTCATGATGTCCGTGCCGGATCTGGGCTGGGGCAGCATGACGGGAAATGCGCTCGAACACGGGCTGGGCTATAATGTGCTGGGCGACCACGCCTCGGCATTGTGCGGGCTGGAGGTCGTTCTGGCCGACGGCGATGTGATCCGCACCGGGCAGGGCGCGATAACGGGCAGCCCCTTGTGGTCCTGCCACCGGCGCGGCTTCGGCCCGGCGGTGGACGATCTGTTCAAGCAATCCAACTTCGGCGTCGTGACCAAGGCGGGCGTGTGGCTGATGCCGCGCCCAGAAATATTCGCGACGGGGACAATAACCTGCCAAGGCGAGCACGACATCGCGCCGCTCATCGACCTGCTGCGCCCCTTGCTTCAGCAAGGTGTGTTACAGGGCGTGCCGATGATCGTGGGAACGCCGCAGGAAAGCGGCGATGACGAGGCCAACGACACTGGCCGGGGCGCTTACACGCTAGCCAATATGCGAAAGGTGCTGCGACCGGGCCGGTGGAGCGCGCGCATTGGCCTCTATGGCCACAAGGCTATGGTGGAGGTGCGCCGCGCAATCGTCGAACAGGCATTGGGTGCAATCGAGGGCGCGACACTCGACCTGCGGACCTATCCCGGCGATGCGGCGCGGGAGGATGTGGAACCGCGCGACCTCATCTCGGCGGGCATTCCCAACATGGTGCTGCTGGAACGGCTGACGTCCGTGTTCGGGAACACGCTGGGCCACATGGATTTTTCGCCCGTGCTTCCCTTCACCGCCGAAGCGGCGCTGCGGAACGAGGAGCTTGTGCGCGCAACGCTCGGCCGGCACCGGCTGGTCGGCCCGTTCGGCCTGCTGCTGATGCCGCGCAGCATGGTGAGCGCCAGCATGATCCTGTTCGATGCCGCCGATGCCGCGCATGTCGCCAGCGCGCGCACTGCCGTCAGCGAAATGTATGCACAGGCGAAAGGCTGGGGCTGCGCGCCCTATCGCGCGCACATCTCTCTGGTCGATCAGGTGGCCGACGCCTTCGACTTCAACAACCATGCCCAGGCGCGCCTTTACGGTCGCCTCAAGAGCGCGCTCGATCCGGCGGGGATATTGTCGCCGGGCAACCATGGCATCTGGCCACCCGCCTGATCGCCGCTCCGCAACGCCGGTACGAGCATGCGAAACGGCGCCGATCCTCGACCGGCGCCGTCGAATAGTCGTGGGCGCGTTTGAGAATGACGATCAGGCCGCCACGATGCCCGATTTCTCCATGAACTCGCGCACCTGATTCCACTCATAGTCGCGCTGCGCAATCATGTGGTCGCCCGCCCGCGCGCGGGTCTGGCTGGTGAGATAGAACATCTCATAAAGCTCGACCCGGCTTCCCAGCGCCGAACCGGCGAAGTCCCACGCCATACGCATGATCCGCGCCCGCTCCTCGGCCGAAATGCCGTTTGCACCCGGCAGATATTTCCGCAGCAGATCACCTATCTCCGGGTTGTCGAACAGCGTGAGCGAAGGCGTGCAGAGCAGATTGTGCGAACCGATGGCGCGGATGATCTGGTTCACACGCGTCATCCACCCCGGCATCACACAGCGCAGCACAGAGAGATCGCGATGCGGGAAGAAGGCACCCGCGCCCCAGTCATGCGCCTGCTCTTCCGCCGCGACGATCGCCGAGCGCGTGAGCGAAAGATAGGAATGAATTTCGCCCAGTTGCACCGCAACATCGGGCGCGTGCAGGGTGTTCGTCACCTTGGCGATGCTCGAACACAGATCATAGGCGAACTCCAGCTTCACCATCGCGCGGATTGCTGTCTGCTGGAGCGTGTTGCCCGGCGACACGCCCGGATTGAGCGTGTTGTAAACATTGAGGTCGCCCTCGCAGAACAGCCGCTCATAAGGCACCTCGACATCGTCGAAAATGACGAAGCTGTCCTGCTCATCGAAACGCGACGAGAAAGGCGCATCGGCGACGCTGCGGTCCACGCCGTAATGATCGCGGCAAATCTGGATAACGCCCTTGGTCTTGACCGGAACGGAGAAGATCAGCGCATATTCCTCCGCGCCCGACGGGATTGGAGCGGACGAATAGACATACAGCTCGTCTGCAATCGGCCCCAGCGTCGCCAGCACCTTGCCGCCGCGCACGATGACGCCATTCTCGTTGCGGCCGACGACACGCAGCGTCAGATCGGAGTTCATGCCGGCAAGCGGCGGCGCGCTCTTGTCGATATTGGCGTGGACGATGGTATGCGTGAGCGAAAGATCGCCGTCGATCACTTCGCGATGGAACCGGGCGAGCCGTTCATACCCCTCCGGCTTGCCGCGCGCCCATATGTCGCTGCGCGCCGTGTGGCCGGAAAGGACAACGTTGACATAATCCGGCGTGCGACCGAGCATGCCGTTGGAATAGCGCGCGAGCCGCTCCAGCCCGCGATGCCGGACCTTCAAGTCCTCCTTGCTCTTGGGGAGCATGAGGCTGACGTTCATCTTTTCGCCCGACCGCTCCGGATCGTCGATCAGACATTCGTCGGCATATTGGTGCTGCCAGTCGAAATAGCCCGCCATGCCGCCGAGCGAGCCTGCCAGAAGCGGATCGTCCGACACCGAAACCTTGCTCTCACCAAGCCAGACGACGCGCTCGTCCTTCAGCCCGGCGCGATACTGGGCACCTGTTCTTGCTACCATGACATCTTCTCCTCAACTGAAAACAAGTGTATTCACGATTCGCATTTATGGCAAGATGGAATAAAATATCGTTCTGTTAGACAGACCGTTGACAAGGGCAGAACGGCAAAATAAAAGAACACTGTTCTGTTTAAAAGAACGACGCATAACGGAATGTTGAGGATTCGGGCGAAACCGGCCAGCGTGTCCGGCCATCTCCGCCCTCGCCACGAGGAGGCTTGAGGAATGACCGCAGAGGGACGGCCGTCCGTCGCGCAGATGCGACGCTACGCCTGGTTGAACATTCTGGCGGGTTTTCTCGTCTGGGGCATCGCACTGGCGGGCATCTCGATGATGATGCCGATCATGTATAACACCATCTCGACCAACATGGGGTGGAGCGTCAGCCAGACGACGAGCTTCATGGCCATCAAGTCCGCAGTCTCGGCCATCGGCGGGCTGTTCGCCGGCGGGCTGTTCGTGCGTTATGGCGTCAAGCGAGTGCTCATCCCCTCTCTGGCGGTCGTCGGGGCCTCCACCTGCATGCTCTATTTCGTCGCCAATCTGCCGGTCTATTATGCGCTCGCGGCCATATCCGGCTTCGCCTCCATCCTCTGCCTCGTCGCCATTCAGGTGACGCTGGCGCGCTGGTATTCAGGGAGTTTGGGCCGCATCACAGGCATCGCCATGCTGGGGGGCGCGGTCGCCGGAGCGATCGTGCCGATGGCCACCAGTTTCGGCCTCCAGCATTATGGCTGGCATGTCACGGCGGGCGCGGCGGGCATCATCGTATTGTTCGGGCTGACTGTCGGCATCTCGCTGCTGCTGCGCGAAACGCCGGAAGTGTATGGCTATACCGCGGAAGAACTGGACCCCGGCCCGACGGGCATGGGCAAGCCGGGCGCCGGGCCAGCCGCCACCGATCCCGGCCCTGCTTTCTCGTCCATTCTGCGGACCCGCCAGTTTGCGATGCTGATTATCGCAACCGCCCTTTCCGGCGTCATAAGCAACGGCATCAACGAATATATCCCGCTGTTCATCGAGCGCCATACCAGTCTGGGCGCCTATGTCGCGGCGCTCGGCTTCACCATCGTCATCGTCATATCCGGCCTCGGCAAGATTCTGTTCGGCTGGGTTTTCGACCGCTATTCCAACAAGGGTGTCGCGGCGTGCTGGGCGGTATGCGGCATTGCCGTGCTGTTGACCTTCCCCGTCGCCGGGTTCGCCACTTTCCTCGTGTTTACGCTGGTGCGAGGCGTGTCGCACGGCGGGGTGATGGTGCAGGCGCCGGTGCTGGCGCGGCACCTCTATGGCATCCAGCCTATCGCGCAGGTCATCTCCTTCCTCAACGCCTCGTTCCATCTCGGCGCGGCGGCAGGCATCGCAGCCATCGGCTTCGGCGTCGACATGACCGGCGGTTTCACCATGCCTTTCATTGCGGTCGCCGTGGTCGCGGTGGTGACTGCGCTGATGGGGCTGGGCTTCGAGCCGAAATACTGGGCAGGATATACGCCCAAGACCGCGCGGTGAGCGACCCGGCGGGGCTGCTCCTGCTGGGTTTGGCGAGCTTCCTCGCCTCCATGACCAGCGCCTGCTTCTCGGTCGGCGGCGGCTACATCCTGTTCGGCGCGACGACATGGCTGTTTCCGCTGCCCGCCGCCGTCGCACTTCAGTCGGTGCTCTCCTTCGGTTCGCTTTTCTCGCGCACGCACGCCTTCTGGGCGGATATCGACTGGCGCATCGTGCGCCAGTTCACGGCCGGGTCGATGGTCGGCGTCGGGCTGGGCCTTTGGCTGTTCCGGCATGTATCGGAAAGCGGCCTCGCCTTGCTGCTCGGCCTGCTCCTACTGCTGCTGGCGTGGGCGCCACCGCTGCGCCTGCCGACCCGACCCAGCCTCTCCTTCTTTCCGGTCGGCGTGGCGCATGCCGTCGTCAGCACCATTTTCGGCCTCGGCACGATATTGCAGCCCGCCCTCGTGCGAACGCGGCTCCTCCGCACGGCCATAGTGGGCACCTTCGCCACCTGTATCATCCTGCTCGAAGTGCTGCGGACAGCGGGTTATTCCGCCAGCGGCTTTTCCTATGCCCGCTATCTGCCGGAAATCCTCGTCGCCACGGTGACGGGGCTGGCTGGCACCTATCTCGGCAAGCGCATGCCGCCGCTCATTTCCGAACACGGCTTTCGCCTCGTGCTGCGCCTGTTCATCTCCGTTCTGGGATTGCGCTTTGTCTGTCGGGGGCTTGCGTGAGGACGGAAACGGCCCCGCCTGTCGCCGCCCTGCCGCGCTTCGCGCGGGCATTGACAGTATCGGTCCAGCTTTCTAATGAATCAGAACATTAATCTATCAGACAGAACACGCGACCTTCCCCAAGGAAGGCGGCCCGCTGGCCGGTTGAGGAGTTGTGATGGCCGATACCCTTCCCCGCAATGTCGCGACCGCAGCCTTCCGACAGGCGCTTGCTGAATATCGCGCCATCGTCGGCGCACCCTGGGTGCTCGATGGCGCGGATGACCGCCAGAGCTATATCGACCCCTATGCCCTGGGCGACGGGCTGGAGCATGACTGCTCGGCCATAGTCGCGCCTGCGAGCGTGGAGGAAGTGCAGGCCATTGTCCGAGCCGCCAATCGCCACAAGACGCCGCTATGGCCGGTGGGGCGCGGCAAGAATCTGGGCTATGGCTCCGCTTCGCCCGCTGAGCGGGGCAACATCATCCTCGATCTCAGCCGCATGGACCGCATTCTGGAGGTGAGCGAGAAGCAGGCGCACTGCCTGCTGGAGCCGGGAGTCAGTTACTTCGATCTGTTCCGCCATCTCGAAGAGAAGAAGCTGCCACTCTGGATGTCCGTGCCCGGCAACAGCTGGGGGAGCGTCATCGGCAACGCGCTGGACAGGGGCATCGGCTACACGCCGTTCGGCGATCATTGCGAGCAGATTTGCGGCATGGAAGTGGTGCTGCCCGATGGGGAGCTGATCCGCACCGGCATGGGCGCGATGGGCGCTTCTTCCACATGGCAGGCCTATAAATATGGCTATGGCCCGAGCTGGGACCAGATGTTCATGCAGTCCAACTTCGGCGTCGTCACCAAGGCTGGCGTGTGGCTCCAGCCGGAGCCGGAGATGACGGCGAAGATCGAACTGGCCTTCCCCCGGTTCGATGATGCCGCCTGGGCGATCGACATTTTGGCGGATCTGCGTCGGCGCGACGTCATCCAGCACAATATCGTGTTCGGCAGCCCGGTCCGCGCCGCTTCCGTCATGTCGCAGCGGGCGGACTGGTTTGAAGGCGAAGGCGCGCTGCCCGATGCGGTGAGCGAGCAGATGATGAAGAAGTTCGGCCTGGGCTGGTGGAACGCCAAGATCAACCTGTTCGGCCATGAAGGCACCGTCACAGCGCAGGTCGCGCTCATCCGAAGCCTGTTCGAGCCGAAGCTGGGCCGCGAGCTGGCATTCGAGCTGTGGCGCAAGGGGGAGCCGATCGAGAAGTCGGCGCGCGGCGTGCCCACCACCATGGGGCTGCAATGCGTGAACTGGTATGGCGGGCGCGGCGGGCATCTCAGCTTCGCTCCCGTGCTCCCGTCCGACGGGGCGCTCGCGCTGGCCTATGCCCGCAAGATCAAGGCCTATTACGAGCAGGTGGGGCAGGACTATTACGCCAGCTTCACGATTGGCCGCCGCCATATCAACAATGTCAGCCTCATCCTCTACAATCGCGACGAGCCGGCCATGGTGGAGCGCGCGGACAAGCTCTACCGCCATCTGCTCAAGGAAGCAGCGGCGCAGGGCTTCGCGGAATATCGCGGCCATATCAGCTATATGGATGCGGTGGCGGCGACCTATGATTTTGGCGGTAATGCGCTCTGGAAGCTCAACGACAAGGTGAAAGCCTGCCTCGATCCCCACAACATCATCGCCCCCGGCCGCAACGGCGTGGGCAGCCGCGCGGAAAGTTGAGTGGGAGGCAGAACCATGGCACATTTCCTATCCCGCCGCGCCGCGATCATGTTGGGCCCGCCATTGCTCGCCTCGCTGGTGGCGATAGGCTGTTCAAACGCGGAAACACTCGCACCCTCCGCCACGGCGCAGACTCAGTCCTCCCCTCTGAATACCGTCACTTTCGGCCTCGGGTCGGCCATCGAGGGCGAACGCCTGTTCGGGCGTGAATGCGCCTTCTGCCATGTCGGCAAGAGCACCGGCGCGATGATGCTGGGGCGGCGACTCGGCAAGGAGCAGGCGGAACTTCACAAACGCGCCGACCTCGACCCCGACTATGTGAAAGCCGTGGTTCGCAACGGGCTGATGAACATGCCCCCGCTCTCGCGCGTGGAGCTGACCGATGCGGAGCTGAACGCCATCGCCGCCTGGCTGGCACGGAGCGGCAAATGAACGCCAGTCGCCGCGATGTGCTGCGCTCCGGCGCGCTCGCCTCGCTGCTGCCGCTGGCGGGCTTGACCCATGCAGCTCCAGCAGGCGGCGATCCGGCCATGCTGCTGGTCGACCTGCATCTGCCGGGCGGAGCCAGGTTTGCGCGACAGGCGCGGCGAGCGGGGCTGCGCGTGGCACACACCGGCGGCGAGATCATCCACCGGCTGCTGGAGGCCGATGCATCGGATGCGCCGCTCATCGGCTATACCGGCTATGTCGATTATGCGCTGGCGCGTGACGCACTGCGCTTGCGGTCCCCGCTGCGGAATATTCTGGTGCTCGACAGAAAGGGGGCGAAGCATCTGATGCGCGGTGGCGCGCAGGACGAAGTGCTGCTGCTGTCGCTGGCGCAGCAACTCCCCACGTCTGCGGCGACGCGCTATCTCTGGCTCGCCTGATGCCGTGCCGCGTTTCCCTCTCCCCCTTTTGCCGGCGAAAGGCCCGGACGTGAACAATCCTGACTATGATTTCATCATTGTTGGCGCCGGTTCCGCGGGGTGTGTGCTCGCCAACCGGCTGAGCGCAAATCCGTCGCATCGGGTACTGCTGCTGGAGGCCGGGGGTGAGGCCGATCATCCCTATGTCCGCATGCCACTCGGCTTCCTGCAGGCGCTGCGCAATCCGGCGCTGACATGGATGTTCCATTCCGAACCGGAACAGCATGTCAATGGCCGCAGCTTCGTCCTGCCTCGGGGCAAGCTGCTGGGCGGCTCCTCCTCCATCAATGGAACGGTGCATTTCCGCGGCCACCCCAGCGATTTCGACGATTGGGCAGCGGCGGGCTGCACCGGATGGGACTATCGTAGCCTGCTTCCATATTTCGCAAGATCGGAAGATCATTGGGCCGGCGAGAACGAGTGGCACGGCAGCGGCGGTCCGATCGGCGTGGTGCCAGTGGACAGTTCCCGACTGATGGCGCGAGAGGTGCGCGCCTCCGCGGCGCTTCAGGGTTTCGCTTACAACCCCGACTATGACGGCGCGAATAACGAGGGCTGCGCGGATGTTCAGGTGGCGCTGCGCGGCGGCAGCCGCTGCGGCTCGGCGCGCGGCTATCTTGAAAGCGTGCGCCGCCAGCGGCCCAATTTGACCATCGTCACTCATGCTCATGTTCATGGGTTGAGGTTTGAAGGTAAGCGCGCGGTCGCCGTGCGCTATGAGCGCCATGGCGCTCCGCACCTCGTTCGCGCCGGGGGGGAGATAATCCTGGCGGGGGGCACTTATGGCTCGCCGCATCTGTTGCTGCTTTCCGGCGTGGGTCCGGCAGAGGAGTTGAAGGCACTGGGCGTGCCTGTTGTGCACGACCTGCCCGGGGTCGGTCGCAACCTTCAGGAACATGTGCGCCTTGCCCATCAATATGACGCCGAGCCGCCACACAGCTTCGCCAGGGAGCTGCGTTTCGACCGGGCAACGATTTCGTTCCTACGCTGGTATTTCAAGGGCACGGGCACTTTCGCTAATCAGATCGCGGCTGCCTGCATTCTCGCCCGCTCCGAACGGGACCTGCCCCGTCCAGATCTGCAGATCATGGTCAGCCCGGTACGGGTGGACGCCAACATATGGTTTCCCGGCATCCGCAAGCCCAAGCGCGACTGCTTTTACAATTCCATCTGTCTGTTGCGCCCCAAGAGCCGGGGTGCGCTGAGCCTACGTGATGCGAACCCGCGCTCCGCGCCGCGCATTCAGCTCAACCTTCTGCAACATGAGGATGACTGGGCGACGCTCAAGAAGGGGCTTGCAATTTCGCGCGCCATCTTTGCCGATGGCCCGCTCGCCGGGATCGTCACGCAAGAGGTCCTGCCCGGCGCCCATGTGCGCGCGGACGAAGAACTGGACGCCATGAAAGGCGACCTTACCGGAGTGGTCCATCATCCGGTCGGCACTTGCGCCATGGGCGTGGGGGCAGATGCGGTGGTCGACCCGCGCCTGCGCGTGCGCGGGCTGGACGGGCTACGCGTGGCGGACGCCTCCATCATGCCGCGCATGATTGGCGCCAACACTAATGCCGCTGCGGTGATGATCGGCGAGAAAGCATCCGATCTCGTACTGGACCGACAGCCTTGAACCACGAGGAGCGATGACGATGGAGGATCATTTTTCGCAGGCGAAGCGGATCGCGGCCGGTCTTTCAGGCCATTTCGTCGATGGTCGCTGGCTTGACGCCGCCAATGCCACCATACCGGTGCTTAACCCCGCGGACGAGCAGGAGATTGGCTGGATTGATGCGGGCGGCGCTCGCGAGATCGACATGGCGGTTGCGGCGGCGCGTCGCGCGTTCGAGAGCAAGGCTTGGCGCGCCATGCCCGCCGCCACCCGCGAACGGCTGCTCCTGCGCCTCGCCGATCTTGTCGAAACACATCAGGACGAACTGGCCGCGCTGGAAACGCTGGACAACGGCATGCCCTTTCCCGCCGCGCGGAACATGGCAATTGCCTCCGCGATCAGTGCAATCCGGTACAACGCGGGCTGGCCCCGTCGCCTGACAGGGGAGACGGCGCCGGTTTCCGTACCCGGCAACTGGCATGGCTACACCACCCATGATCCGCTTGGCGTGGCGGCGCTGATCGTGCCGTGGAATGCGCCTTTCCCTATCACCTGCAACAAGCTTTCCGCCGCGCTCGCCGCAGGGTGCACCATTGTGCTTAAGCCCGCCGAACTCGCGCCGATGAGCGCGCTTCGACTTGCGCAGCTCGTCGCGGAGGCCGGCTTTCCCGACGGCGTCGTCAACGTCGTCACCGGGCTCGGGAGCGAGGCAGGCGCAGCACTCGTCGCACATGACGAGGTCGACAAGATTTCCTTCACCGGATCGACCGCAACGGGTCAGCATATTCTGCGCCAGTCCGCCGCATCGCTCAAACGCGTGTCACTGGAACTCGGCGGCAAATCCGCTGTCATCGTGATGCCGGACGCCGATTTGGAACGTGCAATCCCCGCCGTTGCCATGGGCATCTTCGGCAATAGCGGGCAGGTGTGCGCTGCGGGATCGCGCCTGTTTGTTCACGATGCGGTATATGAGGAGGTTACCCAGGGGCTGGCAGCCTTCGCGCGCAGTCTCGTTGTCGGTCCCGGATGGGAGGAGGGTGTGCAGCTCGGCCCGCTCATCTCCGCCGGGCAGCGCGAAAGCGTCATGGGCTATGTCGAGGCTGGCTTGCGCGAGGGCGCGCGTCTGCTCACCGGCGGCAACATGCCGGACAGGAGCGGATATTTTGTCAATCCTACTATCCTGGTCGATGCCCGCCCGGACATGAAGATCGTGCGGGAGGAAATTTTTGGCCCGGTCCTCAGTGTCATGCGCTTTGGCGACGATACCGATCTCGACACGATCGCGCGCATGGCCAACGACAGCGTCTATGGACTGTCCGCCTACGTCTGGACCGACAAGCTGGCGGCCGCGCACTCCCTTGCCCGCTCGCTGCGTGCGGGATCAGTCAAGGTCAACGGCGCGGGCATGGAGTTCACGCTGCCCTTCGGCGGGTACCGGCTGTCGGGCATCGGCAGGGAAAATGGCCGCTGCGGCGTAGAAGCCTTTACAGAAACCAAGGCGGTGATGCTGGGCTGGAGATAAGTCCAGTGGCGATGTCGCGACATGCGCGAGGTCGCCCGGAGTGCGATCGAAATATGGCACACTCTGGCGGCTGCGTTGCGGAACGCCATGGCGCGATGTCCCCCC
>CAZGVX010000006.1:36540-77038 GCA_964529225.1 uncultured Sphingobium sp. | reverse complement strand
TCGGCGGGCGATCAGGTGGTGCGGATCCTGCCCCCGCTCGTGATCGACGAGAGCCATGTGGCCGAATTCATCGAGAAGCTGTCGGCCGGGGCGGCGAGCTACAGCCTGCCGGAGGCCGCATGACCGCGCAGCGCCACTTTCTGAACCTGTCGGACGCGGGCGGGGACGCGATCGCGGCCATGCTGGCCGATGCGCTCGACCGCAAGGCCGCGCGCGCCGCATCCGGGCTTCCCAGGGGCGCGGCCGACAAGGATATGCCGCTCACCGGGCGGACGCTTGCGATGATCTTCGAGAAGAACTCGACCCGCACCCGCGTGTCCTTCGACATGGCGATGCGCCAGCTCGGAGGCTCCTCGCTGATCCTTGAGGCGGGCACCAGCCAGATCGGGCGTGGCGAAACCGTCGCGGACACCGCGCGCGTCCTCTCCCGCATGGCCGATGCGATCATGCTGCGCACGGACGATCATGGCAAGATCGAGGAAATGGCGGCGCATGCCACCGTGCCGGTGATCAACGGCCTGACCGATCGTTCGCACCCGTGCCAGATCGTCGCCGACCTGCTGACGGTGATAGAGCATGGCCTGTCACTGCCTGGGAGCCAGTGGGCCTGGCTGGGCGACGGCAACAATGTGCTGCATTCGATCATCGAAGCCGCCGGCCTCCTGAAGTTCGACGTGCGGATCGGCTGTCCGCCGGGCTATGAGCCCGATCAGGCCTTCATCGTCGAGGCGCAGCAGGCGGGCGCGCAGATCCGGCTCTGCCGCGATGCGGCCGACGCGATCGCCGGGGCGGATGTGGTGGTGACGGACACATGGATTTCCATGGGGCAGGCGCATGCCGAGGAAAAGCTCGCTGCCATGATGCCGTTCCAGGTCACGAAGGTGCTGATGGCGAAAGCCGGGGCGGATGCCCGGTTCCTCCACTGCCTGCCCGCCCATCGCGGCGAGGAGGTGGTGGAGGCCGTCATCGACGGGCCGCAATCCCTCGTGTGGGATGAGGCCGAAAATCGCCTTCACGCCCAGAAATCCGTGCTGCTCTGGGCGTTCGGCCTGCTGTGAGCGGCAATGGCGCCATGGCCGCACCGGCGGGGGACGCGGACAGCGCGCTCGGCTTCGTGATCCCCGCGCGCAATCTGCGGGGGCGACTGGTCCGCTTCGAGGGCGTGCTGCGCGAGGTGCTGGGCGCACACAGCTATCCGCCAGTGATCGAGGCGCTGGTGGGCGAGGCGCTCGTCCTCGCGGCGCTGCTTGGCACGATGCTGAAGGACGAGAGCGGCCAGCTCACGCTTCAGGCGCAGACCGACAACGGGCCGGTCAGCCTGCTGGTCGCGGACTATCGGGGACGAGCCGTGCGCGGTTATGCGCAATATGACGCGGAACGGCTTGCGGAGGTGGGCGATAAGCCGAGCCTTTTCGGCCTGTTCGGCAAGGGGTTCCTCGGCGTCACCTTCGACCTCGCGGCGACGGGCGAGCGATATCAGGGCATCGTGCCGCTGGAGGGCGAGTCTCTCGCGGAGGCCGCGGAGCATTATTTCGCGCAGTCCGAGCAGATACCAAGCGTCGCGCGCATCGCGGTCACCCATCGGCCATCGGACGGCGCCTGCGTCGCGGCCGGACTTCTCCTCCAGCATCTGCCGGAGGGCGAGGTGGGGCGCGAGCGGCTCCATGTCCGCCACGACCATCCCGACTGGGAGCATGGCATGGCGCTGGCCCGCACGCTGGGCGCGGAGGAGCTGACCGATCTGTCGCTGCCGATGCGGGACATCGTCTGGCGCCTGTTCCATGACGAGGGCGAGATCCGCGTGACCGACGGCGAGCCGCTGGCCAGGGGGTGCCGTTGTGACGCGGCCTATATCGCCAGCGTTCTGGCCCGCTTTCCCGAGGTGGAGCGCGCTGACATGGCCGACGCGGACGGCAACATTCTGGTCGATTGCGCCTTCTGCTCGCGCCAGTTCGCGATCGCTGCGGCCGGCTCCTAGCGGCGCGGGCATAGGGCGTAACTTTTTTTCGCCATTTTCCGCGCCTATATCGGATCGCATGGGAAACTATCAGCTTGCGATGGGAAGAGGGATTGGCGCGGCGCTGCTGCTGGCGCTGCCCGGTGCCGCGCTGGCTGGCCCCGCGCCCAAGGTGCTGGGGAGGATCGCGCCGGGCGCATGGGACTTGCGCGCCCGCGATCCGCAGGACAGGCGCACGCATCTGTGTGTCGCCAACGCGGTGTCACTGATGCAGCCCCGCCATGCAGGCCAGCAGTGCGAGCAATATGTCGTCCAGAACGAGCCGGAGCGGGCCGCCGTCACGTATAACTGCCCGAAAGGCGGACGGGGGCACACCGTGCTGCGCAGGGAGACGGGCGAGCTTGTCCAGATCGACACCCAGGGCGTCAGCCAGGGCGAACCCTTTGCCATGGCGCTGGAGGGGCGGCATGTTCCAAGCTGTGCGAGTGCGACCGCACAACGCTGAGGTTCCGTCTCGCCAAGCCGGGGGCAGGCGGCTAGGGCGTCCCGCATGACAGCGCACAAGCCCGGCGATCCGACAACGCTCAACCGCCTATATGGTCGCCAGACCGGCCACAAGCTGCGCCCGGGGCAGCAGGTGCTGGTCGATCAGCTGTTGCCGTCGCTGTCCGTGCCGGAGGAGGGCGAGGTGAGCGCCGCGCGCCTGTTCGGGACGGATCGCCCGCTGCATTTCGAGATCGGTTTCGGCGCGGGCGAGCATTTGGCGTATCGCGCCGATCTTTTGCCGGATCACGGCTTCATCGGTTGCGAACCGTTCCTCAACGGTGTCGTCGGCGCGCTCGGTCATGTGCGTGAACAGGGGCTGGGCAATGTCCGCCTGCACATGGGAAATGCGCTCGACGTGCTGGCGCGGGTGCCGGACGGCGCGCTCAGCTTCGTCTATCTGCTCCATCCCGATCCCTGGCCCAAGGCGCGGCACGCCAAGCGGCGGATGATGAACCCCGGCCCCATCGACATGATCGCCGCCAAGCTGAAGCCGGGCGGCGAGTTCCGTTTTTCAACCGATCATCCGGTTTATCTGCGCTGGGCGCTCATGCAGATGGGGCGGCGGGAGGATTTCGACTGGCTGTGCGTGCGCCCCGAACAGTTTCTCGTCCGTCCCGGCGGCTGGCCGGAGACGCGATATGAAGCGAAGGCCCGCAAGCAGGGCCATGAGGTCTGGTACTTCCGTTATCGGCGGCAATAGCGGCTGAGACAGGCGGCATTCCCCCCGCTCGCGCAATGCGCCGTTATACCAAAGGGTCATCGACAGATGTCATGCCGCTGCCAAAGCTATGGCAGACAAGGCGCCGGCAAGCGCGCCCGACGCTGAAGGGAGAGCGATGAGGAAAAGACTGCTGCTGTCGACCGCGCTAGTCGCGACGCCCTGTCTCGCCGAGCCGGTGAACCCGTCCTTCGTTCTCGAACCGTCGGAGGTGGTTGTGCACGCAGTGACCCCGCTCGCCGACATCGGCGAAGGCGCGCTGGCCCCGCCGGCACAGACGGCGAGCGACGAGGAGATCGAGCGCGCCCATGCCATCGGGCCTGCCGACTACCTCGCGCGCCATGCGGGCGGCGTTTTCATCAACGAGATACAGGGCAACCCCCTGCAGCCCGACGTCAGCTATCGTGGGTTCACCGCCTCCCCGCTGCTGGGCACCGCACAGGGGCTGTCCGTCCATATGGACGGGGTCCGCCTGAACCAGCCGTTCGGCGATGTCGTAAGCTGGGATCTGATCCCGAAGTCGGCGATCCGGTCGATCAGTCTGGTTCCGGCGGTCAATCCGCTGTTCGGACGCAACGCGCTGGGCGGCGCGCTGGCGATCGCGACCAAGGACGGCCGCTCCGATCCGGGAGTCGAGCTTGAGGCAAGCCTGGGCTCCTTCCGGCGGCGCATGGCAGAGGTGCAACTGGGCGGCAGCGATGCGAAAAGCGGCGTTCACTGGTTCGTGAGCGGCGACTATTTCCGCGAGCGCGGCTGGCGCGATCTGTCGCCGTCGCGGGCGGTGCAGGGCTTCGGAAAGCTCGGCTGGGCGGATGCAGACAGCGATGTCAGCCTGTCGGGAAGCGTCGCGGACACGGACCTCAACGGTAATGGCCTCCAGGAAATGCGTTTGCTGGAAGCCGATCGCCGCAGTATCTACACCGCGCCGGATACCACGCAAAACCGGGCTGTCTGGATGAACCTCAAGGGACGCCAAAGCCTGTCCCCGGCGCTGACGGTCGCGGCCAATGTCTACGTGCGATCGGTTCGGACCCATAGCTTTAACGGCGATGTCAACGACGACGCCCTGGGTCAAAACCCGTATCAGCCAACCGAAGAGGAGCAGGAGGCGCTGGCCGATGCTGGCTTTGAGGGCTTTCCGGAGAGCGGCGAAACCGCCACGAACACCCCCTTTCCCAAATGGCGCTGCATCGCCAACGTCCTCCTGAACGACGAGCCGCACGAGACGTGCACCGGCCTCGCCAACCGCTCCTCGACACGCCAGCGGGAATGGGGGGCGTCGGCCGAACTGACACTCGACACACCGCTTGCCGCCGGTCGCAACCGCCTGTCGCTGGGCGTAACATACACGCGAAGCCGAGCCGATTTCGTGCAGACGACCCAGTTCGGCTATCTGCTGCCCGATCGCACAGTCATGGCCGTGGACGGGCCGGGCGCTTTCGCCGACGGCTCGCAGGAGGGCGAGGAGGCATTCGATGCGCGGGTCGACATGACCGGGCGCACGACGAACGTCAGCCTCTACGCCAGCGATGCCCTGGATCTCACCAGAACGCTCCATGTCGAGCTGTCCGGTCGCTATGACCGGACGGCGATCTCCAATCGCGACCACATCACGCCGGGGGGCGGCACCGGCTCGCTCGACAGCGATCCCGTCTATCATCGCTTCAACCCCGCCGCCGCGATTCGCTGGTCGCCCTCACGCGCCATCGCATTCGATCTGGCGGCCGGACAGACCAGTCGTGCGCCATCGTCGGTCGAACTGGGCTGTTCCGATCCAGAAAGCCCCTGCCGTCTGCCCAATGCGCTGGCTGGCGATCCACCGCTGCGTCAGGTGGTCGCGCAGACGGTGGAAGCTGGCGTCAACCTCACCGTGCAGGGCGTGACCCTTCGGGTGGGCGCTTTCCGTACGGTCAGCCGCGACGACATATTGTTCGTGACCAGCGATGCCTCGGGCTTCGGCTATTTCCGCAATTTCGGGCGAACGCGGCGGCAGGGTGTCGATATCGACGCGGCGGGGCGGCTGGGCCCCGTGCGGCTGAGCGCGCATTACAGCCTGCTCGATGCGACCTTCCGTTCGGCAGAGACGGTCGACGGATCGGCCAACAGCAGCAACGACGGCGAGGGGCCGGGCTTCGAAGGCGCGATCGCCATCCAGAGCGGCGATCGCATCCCGCTGATCCCGCGCCACAACTTCAAGGCGTCGGCAAGCTGGGATCCCATCGAACAGCTGAGCCTGACCGTCGACATGGTGGCCCAGTCCGGCGTGGTGGCGCGCGGCAACGAAAATGGCGCGCATGAGCCGGACGGGCTTTACTATCTCGGCAGGGGGGAAACGGCCGCCCATGCCGTGCTCAACATGGGTGTCGAAGTGCGGCCAAGGCCGGCAGTCACGCTGTTCGCAGAGGTCAACAATCTGCTCGACGCGCGCTATGCGACCGCCGCGCAGCTTGGTCCCACCGCCTTCGACGCGGCTGGCGGCTTTGTCGCGCAGCCGTTCGATGGGCCAGAGATTGACGGCGAGCTGCCGCTGCTTTCCTCGACCTTCTTCGCGCCCGGCGCACCCCGGTCGATCAGGATCGGGGCGCGGCTGCGGTTCTGAAGGCTGCGCTCACTTGACCTTGGCAAGCGCGGCCGTCATCCGCTTGGCCGCGAGCGGTGGCAGCTTGACCGCCTTGGCCGCGGTCAGATCGGCGGCGGAGGGCTTGCCCACCTGAACGAGCGCGACCATGCCCATCGAATAATGGGGCATGCACTTGATGCCGTACAGGCCCGGTTCGGACACTTTCAGGACAACCTCCTTGTTCATCGCGCCCTTCACAGGCGCCACACCCTTGGGCCAGATGCTCGGCAGCGTCTCGGCATTATGGGCCTTGTCGGTCGGCGCGAAGCGGATGGTGTCGCCGGGCTTGGCGGTCACGAAGGATGGCTCGAACACCATGATGCCGTCCGCGCCAGCGTTCTTCATGTGCACGACGATCTCCTTGGCGCTTGCGGGCAACGGCGCCGCGACAACGGCAAGAGCGGCACAGGTCAGGGCGCGAAAGGGACTGAAGCCAGACATCGAACTCTCCAGAATGTCACACGTGATTGTTCCGGTGAATCTCGGCCGAGGCCCGCAACGGCGCAATTGACCTATGGTCTAAGGCACAGACACCCCACCTTCCGGCACCGCGTTCACCAGCGGTAAAGACAGGGCGCTCCAGCCGTCGGTGCCATCCGCCAGCCAGCGCACATCGCGATAGCCGCGCGCGGCGAGGCGGCGGGCCGCGTTCCAGCTCATCCAGCAGTCGGACAGGCAGAAGACGACGATGGTGCGGTCATGGCGTCCGTGGCTCAGGCGCTCGATGCCGTGCGCGAACGCGGCGGCGATGGCCGGATCGGGATCGCCGCGCCCCGCCTCCGGGAACCAGTGCGCGCCAGGGATGGTCGTTCGCGGCAGGGCAAGGCGCCAGCGGCCGTCGGGCTCGCGATGGCCGCCCTCAGCAGGCATGACGTCGATCAGCAGCACGTCCTGCCGGTCGCGCAGCTTTGCCACCTCGCTGGCGGACACCCGCTTCACCCCCGCAGGCGTGGTGGGCACAGGCGCACGGTAGCGGGCAATCCGATAGCCATCCGCATTGAACAGCGGTGCCTCGGCACCCGCCGCCGCCAGCAAAGGCACCAGAAGCGCCAGCAGCAGCGATCGAAGCGCGCGTCGCGTCATGATCCTCTCCTCCGACTCTCTCGGCCGAAGGTGTAATGGTAGCGAAAGACAAGCGGCATTACGCTCGGCCTTTAGGAGGAGAGGGCTGATGGGGCGCCTGCTTTTGAGGCTGTTCGTGATGCTGGCGCTCGGATCGGGCGCGGCGACCGCATTTGGAAAGCCGCCTGCCGATCCGCTTGGCTCGCCGATGTGGGACGCCCATGCAGGGGCGCTGTTCGGCGATGCGCCGGTCCTGTTCGATCCGCGCGTCCGGGTGGACGTGCCCATGCTCGCCGAAAATCAGCACATGTTCCCGGTGACCGTCGATGCGCGCGGCATCGGGCGGGTCGTGCGCCTGATCCTGTTCGCCGATCTCAACCCCATTCCCGTCGCGGTGGACTTCCGTCCGGTAAGGGCAGAGGCCTTTCTCGCCACGCGGATCAAGCTCGACCAGCGCACGCCGGTGCGCGGGGCGGTTCTGCTGGAAGACGGGAGCTGGCACGTCTGGGGCGCCTGGGTCGATGCAGCGGGTGGTGGATGCTCGGCCCCGCCGGTCAGCCGCGTAAAGGGCGACTGGGCGGCGCATCTGGGCGAAATGCGCGGCTCCGCCTGGCCCGTCGAGGGCAGTGATGCGACCCGCCTGCGTTTCTCCCTGCGGCATCCGATGGACACGGGCTATGTCGAGAATATCGCTACCTATCATGTCGAGGCCGTGCGCGTTGCTGATGACGACGGACAGGTGCTCGGCGAGATGGACGTCTTCGCCTCCGTTTCCGAAGATCCCGCTTTCACGCTGATGCCGCTGGCGGGCAAGAGCACGGTGCTGGCCGTAGCGGCGCGCGATACCAACGGCCGCGACTATACGGGGCGGATACCCGTTCTCGTTCGCAGCGGTCACCCGTGACGATCAGCCGGCGCGGGCTGCTGGCGGCCGGCCTCTGCGCGGGCCTGGCGGTAGGTGTCGCACGTGCGGCCGACTACACCATCCAGCCGGAACAGATCGCCGACGGCATCTGGATCGTGCGCGGCGTCGATGCTCCGATCGAGGCGGCGAATGGTGGCGCCATCGCCAATATCGCCATCATCGCGACGCCCGCCGGAGCAGTGCTGTGCGATTGCGGGCCGTCGCTCCGCTATGCAGAGGCGCTGCGGGCCTTCGCGGAGTCGCTCGTCGGCAAGCCTGTGGTGCGGGTCTATGTGACGCATCCGCATCCTGACCATGCGCTCGGACTTGCGGCATTCGACCCGGCGATCGTGGCCGCGCTGCCGGAAACGATCGCGGAAATCCGGCGCGACGGGCCGGGCTATTCCGATGCCATGTACCGGATTCTGGGCGACTGGATGCGCGGGACCGAGTTGATCGTCCCCGGCGTCGCAATCAGCGAGGGGGTCGCGGATCATGGCGGTCGCAGGCTGCGGCTGCTCGCGCTGGCGGGGCACAGTCCGGCCGATCTGGCACTGCTGGATGAAAAGACAGGGCTGCTGATCGGCGGCGATCTCGTCTTTCACAACCGCGCGCCGACGACGCCCACGGCCGATCTTGCCAGCTGGCGCGCGAGCCTCGATACGCTGGCGGCGTTGCCCCATCGTGGTGTCCTGCCGGGGCACGGACCGTTCGACGCCGACGGCAAGGCCGCGATCGCCCAGACGCGCGACTGGCTCGACTGGCTGGAGGCGGCCCTCACCCGCGCGGCGGAAGACGGGCTGGACATGGTCGAGGCGGGGCGGATCGCGATCCCCGAACGGTTCGCCAATATGGCGGCGGCGCGCTACGAAGTGCAGCGCAGCGTCTCGCATCTCTACCCCGCGCTGGAAGCGGCGCGGCTGCCCCGGATCGGCGGCTGAACCGAAAGACTCAGCGGGCGAAGCGCAGCCCGATCCAGAACGTTTGCGGCGTGCCGAGGTCGACCGAACCCCCGGCGTTGCGCGTCACCACCGTCTCGTCGAAGAGATTCTCGACCCGGCCGACGATCCGCAGTCCATGAACCAGCGGTACGCTTGCGACGGCATCGACGGTGAGTGCGTCGCCCAGCACATCCTGTTGCAGATCGTCCTCATACTGGCTCGACACATAGCGGACCGTCGTGGCGAGCAGCGGGCCATCCGTGCGCGACCAGCTCAGCGTGGCGCTGGCGCTGTGCGCGGGGCTCTGCGCGGGGCGGAGGGCATCGAAAGCCAGCCCCGGCGCCTCTACCCGGCCATGGCTGTAGGCGTAGGAGGCGTTGATGCCGAAGGCACCCCGCGCGGCGGCGGCGGTCAGTTCCACCCCCTTGGCGACGATGGCATCGACATTCTGGCGCTCGCGCAGATTGGTCGCCACGGTGACGTTGGCGATGGCGTTTTTCAGGCGGTTGTAGAACAGCGTCGCGCCGAGCGTGACCCCCGGAAGCGGGTGGAGATCGACGCCTGCTTCCGCCCCCTCCAGCCGTTCGGGTTCAAGACTGGCATTGGCTTCGGTTCGGACCGGAAAGACCGTGAACGGCCGATACAGCTCATTGGGGGTGGGCAGGCGAAAGCCGGTATAGGCGGCCGCGCGCAGATCGAGCGCGGCGCTGGCATGGAAGAGCGCGCCAATCCGTCCGGTCGCTTCCCAGCCGTTGCGGTCGGCGAACGGGGTGCGCGTGATCGACGAGCCGGATGCGTTCGCGGACTGAAAATAGCCGTCCTCGATCGACCAATGGTCGGCGCGGGCGCCGCCGGTGAGGACGAGCGGTCCGCCCGGACCGCCGGGGGTCCAGTCGTTCTCGACAAAGACGCCGACGCTTGTCTGCGCGCCGCCTGCTCCGCGCCGCGCGGTGACGCCCGCGGCATTGTAGGCGTCCTCGAACATGGTCCCCGAAGCCCGGCGGATGTCGCCACCCAGCCGCAGCACATGCGCAGCACCCACCGGCGGGCGCAGCTCGACCTTCCCGCCAAGGCCGGTTGAGGGCGTGGCGCGTTGGTCGAGGGTCTTGAGGAAGCTGGTCGCGCTGATGACGATGTTCGTAAAGTTGCGCGCCTGCACATAGGCGAGCGCATCGACCTGCCACGGCCCGCGCGACAGGAAGCGGATGCTGGCATCCTGTCCCTCGCTGAGCGAATCGGCGCCCCGGAACCGGAGCGTGCGCGTGTCGCGGAACAGTGTCACGCGCGCCTGGATCTCGGCATCTGTGGAAACCGGCGCCACCGCGCGCAGATTGGCCGACCAGGCATCATAGGCGGCGGGCACCGTCGCCGCGCTTCTCTGTGCGGCTGGGGTGGTCAGGAACCCGTCGCCCCGGTCCCAGCGCCCCGACAGCGACACGAAGCCGCTGCCAAGGTCCGGTGACAGGCTCGCGGCGAGTTCGGTCGCATCGTGGCTGCCATAGGCGGCGCTGCCGCTCAGCACAGGCAGTTCGCCGCGCGTCGCGCTCGCCAGCTCGATCGTGCCAGCGACCGCGCCCGCGCCGAATGCGCCGCTGCCGCCGCCGCGCGTGACCCGGATCAGCGACAGCCGTTCGGGCACGAGCGCGGAAAAAGGAATGTAGCCGAAGAACGGATCGGCCATCGGCACGCCGTCGAGCAGAACGAGCGTCCGGCTTGAGGCGTTGCCGCCGAGTGCCCGCAGTGTGGCGCCCTGTGCCGACGGATTGGCCGAACGGCTGTCAGAACGGCGAAACTGCTGGAACCCGGCGACGTCGCCAAGAACAGCCTCGATGCGACCCGAAGGGCTGTGTTCCAGACGATCCCGCTGGATCTTGGTCGATCCGTAGGCCGGTGTGCCGGGGGGCAGGGGAAGGCCACCACCCAGAACCACGATCTCCTCGGACGGCCGAGGCCCCGGAACCGCTTCCTGCGCCGAAGCGCCCGTGGCCAGCGCCAAAACCGCCGACCCCGCCAACCACCAGGCGTTCAAACCCATCACCCCCCCCCAACGCTTTACCGTGACACGAAACAGGAGGGGCGGCCTCTACAGCTAGAGGCCGCCCCCCGGCCATGCATATTGTGCTTTGGGTCAGAAGAACAGGATCGCGCCCGCCGCGACCGCGTCGGACTTGGCACGGTTGCCGTTGTGCGCGCGCGCCGTGGTCGAAACATATTCGGTGATCAGCGTCACCCAGCTGTTGAAGCCATAGCGGACCTGGCCGACCCAGCTGCTGTTGCGGCGGACCAGCGTCGGGTTGGCGAGCGCATCGGCTGCGTTCGCATAGTCGAGCGTGCTTTCACCGTAGCTGCCGCCGAACGACACCTTGCCGAAGGTCGCGAGACCCTGAAGGTAGAAGCCTTCGCTGTCGCGCTTGTTACCGGCGCCGTCATTGTCGAAGAGGTTGAGAACGGTCGTGCCAAGGCCGCTGGCCTTGTAGAAATAGCCCGTGGCGGTAACGGGGCCGATCCCCAGGCGCGCACCGACATCGAAACCGCTGCCGGTATAGTCGAGTCCTGCACCTGCATCATGCTTCTGGGTGATGCCCGACACCCACAGGCGCGTCGCGACGCCGCCGATGGTTTTGTCGTAAGTGACCTTGGCCTGGAAACCCGGTTCGCTGTTGGTTTCAGTGCCCGGCGCGCTCAGTGAGGTGAGCGGCTGGAACACGCCGACGCTCGCCTGGAACCCGTTGAAGTTGGGCGAGGTATAGGTGATCTGCGGCTGGAAGTCGGTGTAGATATAGCCGATGCCGATCCGTCCCAAAGTCGTGTTGCCCGGCGCGACATTGCCGCCCGTGCTGCCCGACGACAGCAGCGTGATATCGTTCAATATGCCTTCGGACCCGAACAGGCCGATGTCGCGGCCGATCTTGAACTCGCCGACATTGGGCTTGCCGAACGTCATGTAGGTCTGACGGAAGTCGATGCCGGCGGTGGCGAGTGCGGTTGGCTGACCGCCGTTGTTGGCGCCAAGTGCGCCATAAGCGGTGCTGTTGATGCCGGGGTAGATGCCGAAATGCGCGCCCACATCCCATCCGCCGAGATTGGTCGTCGCTTCGATCTTGAGATAGCCGGGAAGCAGGCCGTTGCGAACCGACGAGGTGTCGCCCGAACCGCCGACGACACCGCCAACGACAGCCTGATTGTTGTCGGACGGGCTGTCGTAGACATAGAAACCGTTGACCTGGCCGGAGAATTTCAGCGCCACGTCGCCGACCTGAAAGCCGACGCCGCTATCCATTGCGCGCACGACCCGCTTGTCGTCGAGCGCGCCCTGCGCCTGCGCCATCGGCGCGGCCGGGGCGGCGGCCCTCTCGGCCTGCTCGCTCGCCATCAGCTGATTATATTCCTCGTCGGTCAGGATGCCCTTTTCGTGAAGCCGTTTCAGCAGATCGGCGTTCGTTCCGGCGATTGCGGGTGTCGCGCTCAATGCCAGCAGCGCGACGGCTGCCATCCCTCCAAGCAGCTTGGTCTTGGCCATTCCATCCTCCCTTTGTGTCCCCCGTTATTCGGGTGCTCACAAAAGTGGCGGGCGGGGGCGGGGATCGAAATTGAACTTAAGGTCCTTATCCCTTGGGATAATATACGCGGCCGGAGGTGAAAAAGGCTCAGGGCGCGACGGCGATTCCCCATGGCCCCTGACCGAGGGAGATGGTTCTGGTCACTCGCGCCTCGACCAAGTCGATCACGGACAGGCTGTCCGACAGGCCGTTGGCGGCAAAGGCGGTGCGGCCGTCAGCACTGGCCGCGACATGCCAGACCCGTTTGCCCACGGGGACAAAGGCGCGCACAGCCTTTGTGGCGACGTCCACAAGCGCGACACTATTGGCGCGGCCGAGTGCGACGATCGCCGTCTTCCCGTCCGGCGTGAACCGGATGCCGCAGGGCAGGACAGCGAAGGACGATACCCCCGTTGGTGCAAAGCTGATCTCCCGCGTCACCTGGCGCGTGGCGACGTCGATGACCTGCACGATCCCGCCGATCTCTGCCGCGACCCACAGTTCCTTGCCGTCGGCGGTGAATTCTACGTGACGGGGGCGCTGCCCTGTCGGAGTCGTGGCCACAACGGCGCGCGTTGCCACGTCGATCCAGCTGATGTCGTTATCTTCTTCGGACGTGACGACAACCCATTTGCCATCGACGCTCTGCGCAACGCCCTCCGGTTCCTTGCCCACCGCCACCTGAAAGGCCACCTGGCGGGCCGTAATGTCAATCGCGGTGAGTGCGGCGTCATCCTCATTGGCGACGAACAGCATGGCCCCGTCGCGCGACAGGGCGAACTGCTCGGGATCCTGGCCGGACGGCAGCTCGCCGACAAGCCTGCCGGTCGCCCGCTCGATGATCTGCACGCTGTGATCTGCGCTTGCGCAGAGGTAGATGTAGCGGCCGTCCGCCGACAGGGTGATTCCGCGCGGCCGCCCGCCGACCGCCCAGGTCGCTGTCACCTCGCCACGGACGGTGTCGACGACGCTGACGCTGTTGCCGCGCTCGTTCGAGACGTAGAGGGTGTCGGCCAATGCGGGCGTCGCCCCCAAGGCGGCGATGACGCAAGCTGCGGCGATGATCCGTTTCGGGGTCCGTTTCGGCATAGTCGGCTCTCCTCCCCGGTGCATAAGGCGTTAATGGCCGTGGATGCATTATACCAATGGTCAATGGGGCAGACAGGCGGCGCAGCATACATTCCGTTCTGGATACGAGTTACCGGGATGAGGATGCAATGAAGAGAATGTCACAGATCGCTGTTGTCGGCGCGGCCGTTCTGGCCACTACGGCGATACTGGGTTCAGCGAGCGATCCCGCTGGCGCACATGGCGATGTCACCCCGCAGGCGGTAGATACGAGCGCGTTGCCGGAGATCGGCACCGACTGGTTGATGAAGAACCCCTATGCTGGCAATGCGACGGCCGTCGCGATCGGACAGTCAGCTTATGGACAGAACTGTGCGCGCTGTCACGGGCTTGATGCGGAGAGCGGCGGGATCGCACCCGATCTGCGCTATCTCGAGCTGGGCGAGAGCGGCGACGAGTGGTTCATCCAACGCTATCAGCATGGCGCGAGCCACGACGGCAAAGTCTATATGCCGGCGTTTGGTGAGGTTCTGGGACAGAAGGCGGGATGGGCTATTCGCTCGTGGCTCGTCACCAAGCATCAGGAGTGATCCAAATGGGGATGAGCCGACGGGGCGTGATGGCGGCGCTGGGCGGCGCGGCCATGGCGGCTGCGCTGCCCTGGAGAGGCGATGCCGCGCCGCTGGCGCGGGTCAAGGAGCTGGGGGTGCTTCGCGTCGCCGTCTATCGCGACAACCGGCCCTGGTCATCGCGTGAAGACGGGCGCCTGTCCGGGATCGACGTCGATCTGGCAGAGGCCATCGCGGCCAAGCTCGGCGTCCGGCTCGACGCGGCCGAACTTACCGCCGACGAGGATGTGAGCGACGACCTGCGCAACGCGGTTTGGCGCGGTGGATTGCTGGGCTTCCAGCCATGCGACGTCATGATGCACGTCCCCTATGACCGTGTGTTTGCCGGGCGCAATGACCAGGTGGCGATCGTCGCGCCCTATTACCGGGAGAGCTTCGGCCTCGCCTGCGGTGACGAGATCAGTGACTGCGAAGCGCCGCCCGTCCAGTTCAAGGGGCGGCGGCTGGCGGTGGAGCTCGACAGTATACCGGATTATTATCTGCTGGGCGCGTTCGGCGGCGTCCTGAAGCAGGACGTGAGCCATTTCCCGAGCGGGGTCGATGCGGTGACGGCCGTGGCCGACAACCGGCAGGACATCGCGATGGCGAGCAAGGCGCAGATCGAGACGGTTATCGCCGGGCGTCCCGGTGCGGCGCTTCGTCGGCGCAAGGGGCCGCTGCCCGCGGCGCCCTCGCCCGGCTGGGACATCGGCATGGCGGTCAAGGAGAACAGCCGATCGCTGGGCGATGCCGTCGAGGAGATCGTGGCCGCGCTCGCGGCATCGGGCGAGATGACGGCGATATTCGCGCGTTACGGTGTCACTTGGACACCGGCGCTCGCGGCGTGAGGTGACCGACCCAAGGTCCAATTGGCGCAGATACGCCGGGTCCTAAAGTCGGGATTAACAAGATTACCGTTATTCAGAACGAGGGAGGGATGAACATGAAGGTTTGGAACTTGCGCACCGTCGCCGCTGTGTGCGCGCTGGCGGTCGGTATCGCGGCGGGTCCGTCGCAGGCCAACGGGCCGACCGACGCCGACCTGATGAACGATGCCGCGACCCCCGGCGACGTGCTGACCTATGGCATGGGTCCGCAGGCCCAGCGTTACAGCACGCTCACCGCCATCAATCGTGATACCGTGTCAAAGCTGGTTCCCGCCTTCTCGTCGTCGCTTGGCGGCGAGAAGCAGCGCGGCCAGGAAGCGCAGCCGATCGTGTATGACGGCACCATTTACGTGACCGGCAGCTATTCGCGCCTGTTCGCCTTCGATGCCCGCACCGGCGAAGAGAAGTGGCAGTATGATGCGCGCCTGCCCGAAGGCATCATGCCCTGCTGCGACGTCGTCAACCGCGGCGCCGCCATTTACGGCGACAAGATCATCTTCGCGACGCTCGACGCGCGGCTGGTGGCGCTGAACCGCGAGACCGGCAAGGTCATCTGGAACAAGCAGATCGCGGACTATCAGGCCGGTTACTCGGCCACGGCTGCGCCCATCATCGTCAAGGGCAAGGTGATTTACGGCAACTCGGGCGGCGAGTTCGGCGTGGTCGGCGCGGTCGAGGCACGGGATGTGAACACCGGCGAGCTCGTGTGGCGCCGTCCCACTATCGAGGGTCACATGGGCACCCTCAACGGGAAGGACAACGGCATCACCGGCAAGACCAATGCCAGCTGGCAGGGCGACCTGTGGAAGACCGGCGGCGGCGCGACCTGGCTCGGCGGAACCTATGATCCCGAAACGAATCTCCTGTTCTTCGGAACGGGCAATCCCGCGCCGTGGAACAGCCACCTGCGTCCCGGCGACAATCTCTATACCAGTTCGACGCTCGCTATTGATCCCGACACCGGCGTCATCAAGTGGCATTTCCAGACGACGCCGAATGACGGCTGGGACTTTGACGGGGTGAACGAGTTCATTCCCTTTGACGCCACGATGAACGGCAAGCCGATGAAGCTGGGCGCGAAGGCCGACCGCAACGGCTATTTCTTCGTTCTCGATCGCACCAACGGCAAGTTCCTGGGCGCGCACAAGTTTGTCATGGAGACGACCTGGGCGAACGGCTTCAACAAGCAGGGCCGGCCAAACTACGTCGCCGCCAATCGTCCCGGCGCGCCGGGCGCTGGCGCCAAGGGTGCCTCGGTCTTCGCATCGCCGAGCTTCCTCGGCGGCAAGAACTGGATGCCGATGGCCTACAGTCGCGGCACCGGACTGTTCTACATTCCGTCGAACGACTGGGGCATGGACATCTGGAACGAGCCGATCGCCTACAAGAAGGGCGCCGCCTATCTTGGCGCCGGTTTCACCATCAAGCAGATCGCCGAGGATCATATCGGCGCGCTGCGGGCGATGGACCCGACTACCGGCAAGATCGTGTGGGAATACAAGAACAAGGCGCCTCTGTGGGGCGGTGTTCTGACCACCGCCGGCAATCTGGTGTTCACCGGCACGCCGGAGGGCTTTCTTAAGGCGTTCGACGCCAAGACGGGCGAGGAATTGTGGAAATTCCAGACCGGGTCGGGCGTCGTGGGATCGCCTGTGACTTGGGAGCAGGACGGCGAGCAGTATGTTGCGGTCATGTCCGGCTGGGGTGGCGCGGTTCCGCTGTGGGGCGGCGAAGTCGCTAAGTCGTTCAAGGACATCAACCAGGGCGGCTCGCTCTGGGTGTTCAAGCTGGCCAAATAGGGGCGCAACGATGATTATCCTGGGGCGCGGCGCCAATCACATGCGGCTTGTCGCGCCCCCGGTAATCGTCGATTATGGGTCGCAGGGAGGCGTAATGGCCGACACCGCCGGGCATAGCGGGTTTGCAACCGACGGGGTGATGGAGCGGGTCTTCATCATCGACGATCATCCGCTCGTCAGGGACGGGCTGCGGTCGGTGGTGACGGTTGCGTTCGACGGCTGCGAGATCGCCGAGGCGTCCTCGCTCGACGAGGCGCTGGCCATGCTGGAGAAGCACAGCAACTTCGATCTCGTGCTGCTCGACCTCAACATGCCGGATGTGAAGCGGCTCGACGGCCTGCGGCTGTTGCGGCAGCAGTTCCCGATCCTGCCGGTCGCGATGGTGTCCGGGTCGTTCGACTGGATGGTGGTGCAGGAGGCCATGACGGTCGGCGCGGCGGGCTTCATACCCAAATCCATGAAACGCAGCGCCATCGTCGCCGCGCTGCACCGAATCGCATCGGGCGAGATCTATCTGCCGGAGAGCGTGGGCGAGGGGCCGGGTGCCTCGGAAGAGACCGGCGACATCCTCCGCCGTATCGACAGTCTGACGCCCCATCAGCGGATGGTGCTCGGCCATCTGGTCAACGGCAGACTTAACAAGCAGATCGCGCACGATCTCGGCGTGTCGATGACCACGGTGAAGGCCCATGTTTCGGCCATCCTGCAGAAACTCGGCGTATTCAGCCGCACGCAGGCGGTCATCAAGGCCAATCTAGTGCACTTCACGGCGGATTGATCGCTCGTCTGTCGCCAGAGGATACCGCGCGCGCCGTCCGATCAGTCAGCGGATGACTGTCCGCAGCAAGGCACGAAGCTGCGCCGGCTTCACGGGCTTGCCGAGCAAAGGAATACCGAGCGCATCCATCCTCGACTTCAGCGCGACGCTGCGGTCGGCTGAAATCATGACAGCCGGGATGTCATCGCCGAAATGATCGCGCAGCGTCGCGACGGTGCGATCGCCGGTCTCGTGCTCGCTCAGATGATAGTCGACCAGAATGACATCCGGCGCTTCGCCCGGCAGGTAGCGCGTCAACGCCTCGGCGCGTCCTGCGGCGGTGCGGACGGCGCAGCCCCAGCCGCCAAGCAGGGTCGCCATGCCGGTCTGGATGGATCGTTCATTGTCGATGACGAGCACGGCCACATCGTGCATCGACCGATCGCGGCTTGCGGAGCCGGTGCTCGGCGCAGTTTCGGGGCGCGGCGTCCCCTGGGGCACGGCCACGGAGAAGGTCGAGCCCTGGCCCGGCGCCGAGCGGACGGCGACATCATGCCCCAGCATGTCGCTCGCGCGCCGGACGATCGCAAGGCCTAGTCCCTTGCCGGGCTGGCGGGTGTCGAGACGCCGGAATTCCTCGAATGCGGCTGCCTGCTTGTCCACGGCAATGCCGCTGCCCGTGTCGATCACGCTGATCCGCACATGACCGTGGTCGAGGACGCTGCGGATCGTCACCGACCCCTGTGCGGTGTAGCGGATTGCGTTCGAGATCAGATTCTGCAGGATGCGGCGTAGCAGCCTGATGTCCGACCGCACCCAGTGCGTTCCGCTTTCGACGGTCAGCGCGAGGCCCGCGCCCTTGGCCATGGGCCGGAATTCGAGCATCAGCGTATCGAGGAGCTGGTCGAGCCTGAAATCCGTTATCTCCGGCTGAATCGCCCCGGCATCGAGCCGGCTGATCTCGAGCAGCGATTCGAGGAGATCCTCCACCGAGTCGAGCGCGGTCGATGTCTGATTGACCAGAGCACGGGTCGGCAGCGCCAGACGTCTGTCGCCCAGCGCCGCAACAAAAAGCCGCGCCGCGTTCAGTGGCTGGAGCAGATCGTGACTGGCTGCCGCGAGAAAACTGGTCTTGGAGAGGTTGGCCTTCTCCGCTGCTGTCTTGGCCTCGAGAAGCTGCGCCTCGATCTGCCGTCTTTCGGCGACTTCCGCCTCGAGTCGCGTATTGACCGTGCGTAGTTCGACCATCCGTTCAAGAACACGCCGCTCAAGTGTTTCCGCCGTGCCGCGCAGCACCGCCTGGGCCTGAATCATGGCCGTGACGTCGGTAAAGGATATGACCTGTCCGCCACGCACACTCGCCGTGCTGCGCACCTCGAAATACTCGTCGCCAGCGGAGCATAGACGGTTGGCGCGGCCACCGTCCGTGGCCTCGCCGGTCCAGTCGAGACAGCCTTCGTCGTCAAGATTCAGTATCTCGCGGCACCAGCGGACGAAGCTTTTCTGATCGGGCATTTCCTTGCTCCACCCCTCGGGTAGCCGGAGCAGTCGTTCAAGTGCATCGTTCCAGGCCGAAAGCCGCCCCTCGGCGTCGAACATGCAGACGCCCTCGGACAGATTGTCGAGTGTCGACTGCAGGAGGAGATTGCGCTCGGCCAGTTCACGCGTTCGCTCGCGGGCGTCCTCGGCCTTCACCTCGGTAATGTCGGTATAGATGCCGACGATCCCGCCTTCACTTGTGCGCAGCTCGTTGATCTGGACCCAGCGGCCATCGGCGAGTGCCTGCACATGACCGCCATCGGCAATGCCATGACGCGCCAGTCGTTCGGAGACCCAGCGGTCCGGCCCGGCCAGCGATCCGACGGGACGCTCGATCTCGACGACCAGTCGTGCAATCTCGTCGAAGGTCATGCCCTCGCGCAGCTGCGCGGTAAGCTCGGGCCAAAAGCTCAGATAGGCCTCGTTGAACAGGACGAGCCGGTCGTCGGCATCGAACAGGATGAAGCCTTCGTTGATCGAGTCGATCGCGTCGCGCAGGCGGGTCTGGGCTGCTTGAGCCGCTGCATGGGTGGCCGCCAGGTTGGCGTTCGCCTGCGCGAGACGGGCCAGGGCATCCTCAAGGGCCCCGGTGCGCTCGCGCACCTTGGCTTCAAGCGCGATCGCGGTCTCAAACATTGAAAACGCATTGCCCGCAAGATCGTTCGACCGCTCGATCCGGTCCATCAGGGCGGCGTTGATTTTTTCGAGCTTTGCAATTCGCGCTTCGAGCGCCGCCACCTCGGCGTCGCGGTCGCCGGGTTCGGGCAATGGCCGCGAGCTTGTCATCGGCCGATCGCGAGGCCGCTGAAGGTCTGGTTCACATGGAGGCCGTGAAACTGCTCGCCATAGCTGTTGAACCCGACCACCCTATGATTGCGATACAGGTCCGACACCGCGCGGCCCAGTTGCCGCTGTTCGGCGTCGATGCGATTGAGGACGCAGTCGAACGCGATGATCCTGTCGATGGTCCCGACATGCCGCGCGACATCCGCGAACAGGCCGCGCATGCTCTCGATCCGGTCGAGCGGCTCGCCGATCGTCAGGACCAGACCCTGATCAATCGCGCAGTAGAAGCTGAGGCTTCCATCAGGATTGGCGCTCTGGATTGAACGGACATGGTAGCTGCCGCCGATCCGCACCATCGGCGGGTGGGCAGCAAAGAAACTGTGGCCGAGGGCTTCCCCCGAATGTCCGGCGAGGCGAAGATACTCCGCCGCTGCCGGTTCGGCATTGATCTCGGTGACGACGCGCTCGTGCGGCAAGGTGCCTGTCACCACCATTTTGCCCCCGGTGGCGCGATAGTGCTGTGCGGTGAAGACATGCATGGGGCGCGGGGAGGACAGGATCGCAACAACGGCGGATCGCGCATGAAACCGGCCGCCGTGAAAGATCGCGGTGTCATGGAATCGCAGATTATCGCTCGACGACCCGCCGATCAGCGGGATTTCCCCCAGCGCCTCCTGAATGGTCATGGTCAGCAGCTCCTCGCGATGCGAGAGGCCGTCGACCAGAAACAGCGCGACATGGTTCATCGCTCCGCCGAGATTGCGGCTGTCGCGCTCGGCATCGGCCGCCAGCCGCCGGACAAGGTCGCGCGCCTCGGTCGGGTCAAACGCCTCGACATTGTCGAAGCGGTGGGAGGTGAGGCGAAACGCGCCGCGCGGAAATCCGATGAGGCACAGGCTGTCCTGATCGTAACCGCGCTCGCTGACTTCGCCGGAACTTACACAGCCGACGACCGTGACGCCCTCGCTATGCAGGTTGATGGCACGCGCCATTGCCGCCCGCTCGTAGCGATGCGAACAGAAGATGATGGCGCCCGCCAAGCTGTCGATGTCGACCGTCCGGGCGAGCTCCGCCATGGCCTGCATCGGGTCGGACTCGCGGCTCGACGCGAACACGACGTCGGTCGCGTCGATCTTGTGCGCCAAGGTCATCAATCCCCCAATCGTCTGCTTTTTCTGACGAAGGACTATGCACCTGTCGGAATAGAAAAGCCACCGCCGGGAGAAAAAGTCCCCGACAGATCAATGCTGTTCAGTGATCACGCGGCGGAATCCCCGCGGCCTCCAGAACTGCGGCCTCCTCGTCCGAAAAAATGCGCGAGCGGACGATGAAGCGGAAGCCCTCCGGCGCTTCGAGCGACATGCCGGCGCCCCGGCCGGGGACGACGTCGATGGTGATCTGCGTATGGCGCCAATATTCGAACTGGGCGGCGCCGATCCAGACCGGCACCGTTTTCGCGACATGACCGAGCAGCACGTCGCTCTGACCCACGCGGAACTCGCCCGCCGGAAAGCACATCGGCGCGGACCCGTCGCAGCAGCCGCCCGACTGATGGAACATCAGCGGACCGTGCCGCTCGGTCAGATGCAGGATCAGTGCTTCGGCCTCGGCAGTGGCCAGAACACGCGGCGGGAGGGCGAAGGTCATGAACTGCTCGACCATGAAAAAGGCAGCGACGGGGGTGGGGGAACAGGCCCGCCGCCGCTGCGAGAGTGACCGTCCTCAGAAGAATCCGAGCGCCTTGGGGCTGTAGCTGACCAGCAGATTCTTGGTCTGCTGATAATGATCCAGCATCATCTTGTGGTTCTCGCGCCCGATGCCCGACTGCTTGTAGCCGCCGAAGGCCGCGTGGGCGGGATAGGCATGATAGCAGTTGGTCCAGACGCGGCCCGCCTGGATTGCGCGGCCCATGCGGAAGGCGCGGCTGCCGTCGCGCGTCCACACGCCGGCGCCGAGCCCGTACAGCGTGTCATTGGCGATCGCCAGCGCGTCCGCCTCGTCCTTGAAGGTTGTGACCGAGAGGACCGGACCAAAGATTTCCTCCTGGAAAATCCGCATCCTGTTGTGCCCCTTGAGCACTGTCGGGGTCACATAATAGCCTTCGCTCAGTTCGCCCTCAAGGCGCGCGCGGCCGCCGCCAGTCAGCAGCTCCGCGCCTTCGTCCTGGCCGATCTCGATATAGGAGAGGATCTTTTCGAGCTGATCGTTCGAGGCCTGCGCACCGATCATGGTCGCCGGGTCGAGCGGGCTGCCCTGGCGGATCGCCTTTACCCGGGCGATCGCGCGCTCGATGAAGCGGTCGTAGATCGACTCCTGGATGAGCGCGCGGCTGGGGCAGGTGCAGACCTCGCCCTGGTTGAGCGCGAACATCGCGAAGCCTTCAAGGCATTTGTCGAAATAGTCGTCATCGGCGTCCATCACATCTTCGAAAAAGATGTTGGGCGACTTGCCGCCAAGCTCGAGCGTGACCGGGATCAGGTTCTCGCTGGCATATTGCATGATCAAGCGCCCGGTGGTCGTCTCGCCAGTGAACGCGATCTTCGAAATGCGCTTGTTGCTGGCGAGCGGCTTGCCAGCCTCGACGCCGAAACCGTTCACGACGTTGAGCACGCCCGGCGGCAGCAGGTCGCCGATCACCTCCATCAGCACCATGATCGACATGGGCGTCTGTTCAGCCGGCTTCAGCACGACGCAATTGCCGGCGGCCAAAGCGGGTGCCAGTTTCCACACCGCCATCAGCAGCGGGAAGTTCCAGGGAATGATCTGGCCGACAACGCCCAGCGGTTCGTGGAAGTGATAGGCGATGGTATGCTCGTCGATTTCACCGATCGAGCCTTCCTGCGCGCGGACGCAGCCAGCGAAGTAGCGAAAATGATCGACCGCGAGCGGCAGATCGGCATGGGTTGTTTCGCGGATCGGCTTGCCGTTGTCGATGGTCTCCACCATGGCGAGCAGGTCGAGATTTTCTTCCATGCGCTGCGCGATGCGGTTGAGGATGTTGGCGCGTTCGGTGGTCGACGTCCGGCCCCAGGCATCCTTGGCCGCGTGAGCGGCATCAAGCGCCCGTTCGATGTCCGGGGCGGTGCCGCGCGCAATCCGGCAGACGACCTGCCCGGTCACGGGGGAGATATTGTCGAAATATTCCCCGGTTGCGGGCGCAACCCACTCACCGCCGATGTAATTGTCGTAGCTGTCCTGGATGAGGGTCCGTCCCGCGAATTTGGTCATCGCGTCCTGCAGCATAGTCCGTCTCCCGAGTCCTTTTGGGTAGAATTCCAAAGGCGAGATTGGCGAATCCTGCGGGAGCGACAATTATACCTTTGGTCGAGAGACTGCGCCTGCGCCCGCTCCAAACCGCCGGAGGGTGACAGTATCGCGCTTGCGGGGTGTTCGGTGGAGGCTTATTGCGCGGACATGGAACGACCGACGCTGCGCCAGCTTGAAATTCTCGATGTCGTCGTCCGCGCCGGAGGGTTCCGCGCCGCGGCGCGGCTGCTCGGCCTGTCTCAGGTGGCGGTGAGCGATCATATCCGGCAGCTCGAGGCCCGGCTCGGCACCGCACTGTTTGAGCGACGGAGGGGTGGGAAACCGCTGCTTTCCGCAGCCGGACAGGCGGCGCTCGACCATGGCCGCAACGTCCTGTTCGCAACCGATGCGCTGATCGCGGCGGCGCGGGCGGCGGCTGCGCCAGAGGTGAGGGTTGAGCCTCCGCGAGCCGTGACGCCTGCCAGCCCAGCGCCTGCCAGCCCAGCGCCTGCCAGCCCAGCGCCCGCCAGCGCGCTGCCCGAACCCATCCTGGCGACGGCACCTGATACCGCCGCTCCGGGTGATAAGGCCAGGCCTATCAACATGGGGGCGCACCCCGCGCTCGTCTCCCGTGTGCAGGACCAGCTCGCAGCGGCCGAGGAGGCCTTTCCCGAACGGCCGATCGTGATCGACTATGCCGTGTTCACAACGGAGACAGTTCGCGCCGCCCTCATCGAGGGGCGGGTCGATCTCGCCCTGTTCTTCGCGATTGCGCCGCCTGAGGATTTTGCGTCGGATTATCTGTGGAGCGAGCCCTGGTCCATTTACGCCGCCGACTGGCATGGCCTGTGCGATCTGGACAGTGTCAGCCGCGCCGATCTTGCTGGCGTGCCGCTGATCCTGCCGGACAGGACCGGCCCGCTGCGGCCGCTTTATGAGACGGCACTGACCAGCGCAGGATTGCTGCCGGGCTCGATCGCGCTCGGCACCGACGACCTCTCGCGCGTGGCGGCCGAGGCGGCGGACGGCGTCGCCATCTTCCCCGCCTTTGGTCAGATGGCCGCACAGTTCGCGGCGCGCCCCGGCTTCCGCCGCCTGCCGCTGGCGGTCCAGCCCCCCCCGGTCGCGGTGCGCCGCGCGGTGGCGCCCGCAATGGCCGAGGACGCTGTGGTGCTCGCCCTTGCCGGGCTGCTCGTGTGACCGCCGCCGGTTTGCAACCCCGCGCCCGCTGGTCTATGCGGACTGTTCCAGCGCCCCGGTGCCCGCTGATCCCTTGCGATTCGCGTCACCGGGGCGAGATATTTTGAACTTTAGCGAGTAGGCACAACGCCATGGCACGCCGCCGACAGATATACGAAGGCAAGGCCAAGATCCTCTACGAAGGCCCGGAGCCCGGCACGCTCATTCAGTATTTCAAGGATGACGCCACTGCCTTCAACGCCCAGAAAAAAGGGACGATCTCCGGCAAGGGCGTGCTCAACAACCGCATTTCCGAGCATGTCTTCACGCTTCTCGGCAATATCGGCGTGCCGACCCACTTCATACGCCGCCTCAACATGCGCGAGCAACTTATTCGTCAGGTTGAAATCATTCCGATCGAAGTCGTGGTCCGCAATGTCGCGGCGGGTTCGATCTCCAAGCGCCTCGGCATCGAGGAGGGCGCGCAGCTGCCCCGCACGCTGATCGAATATTACTACAAGGATGATGCGCTCGGCGATCCGATGATCAGCGAGGAGCATATCGCCTGCTTCGGCTGGGCAAGCCAGGAGGAAATGCACGACATCGCCGATATGGCGATCCGCGTGAACGACTTCATGTCGGGCCTGTTTGCCGGGATCGGCATAAGGCTTGTCGACTTCAAGCTCGAGTTCGGGCGGCTGTGGGACAGCGAGTACAGCCGCGTCATCCTCGCGGACGAGATCAGCCCGGACGGCTGCCGTCTATGGGATATGGAGACGGGCGAGAAACTTGACAAAGACAGGTTTCGCAGAGACTTGGGCGGTGAAGTTGAGGCCTATCAGGAAGTGGCGCGGCGGCTGGGTCTCCTGCCCGAGGGGCTCGACACAGCGGTTCTCGATCTCGAGACGCACCGCCGCAAACGCGGCAAATGAGGTGAAGCGATGAAGGCGCGCGTTCATGTGACGTTGAAACCCGGTGTGCTCGATCCGCAGGGGCGCGCCATCCACCATGCGCTTGAGGGGCTGGGCTTTGACGGCGTCAGCGATGTTCGGGCGGGCAAGATGATCGAACTGGAACTGGACGAGGGAACCGACGACGCGGCCATCGACGAGATGTGCCGCAGGCTTCTCGCCAACACCGTGATCGAAAATTACCGCATCGAGAAGGTCGCCTGATCCCATGCGCGCGGCGGTCATCGTCTTTCCCGGCAGCAACTGCGACCGCGATCTTGCGGTGGCGCTGCGAGACATTGGCGGGTCGGCGCCAGCGATGCTCTGGCATGGCGAAAGCAGCCTTCCCGAGAGGCTCGACCTTATCGCGGTGCCAGGCGGCTTCTCATATGGTGACTATCTGCGCTCTGGCGCCATGGCGGCGCGTTCGCCGGTCATGCGCGCGGTGGTCGAGGCGGCCGGGCGCGGCGTTCCGGTGCTCGGCATCTGCAACGGTTTCCAGATCCTGACCGAGGCGGGCCTGCTCCCCGGCGCGCTGATGCGCAACGCGGGCCTGAACTTCGTCTGCCGTGAGGTGGCGCTATCGGTGAGCAACAGCCAAAGCCTGTTCACCTCGGGCTATGCGGCGGACGATATCATCCGTGTGCCGGTGGCGCACCATGACGGCAATTTTCAGGCAGACACCGTGACGCTGGACCGGCTTGAGGGTGAGGGCCGGGTGGCGTTCCGCTATGCGGAGCCGGTTAACGGATCGGCGCGCGATATTGCCGGCATCCTCAACGAGGCGGGCAATGTGCTCGGCCTGATGCCGCACCCGGAGCGCGCGATTGATCAGGCCCATGGCGGCACGGACGGGCGTCGGCTGTTCGAGTCGGTGCTTGGACGGCTGGCGCTCGCCTGAGCGGCTAGACATCTGCCCGGAAGGGGGAGAAGTCGGTCTTCCGATCAAACACGTCCATGCCCTCGGCGCGCTTCAGGGAACCGACCACCGCGTAGGTGACCGGGGTCAGCAGCACTTCCCACAGCGTCTTGAGAAGAAATTGTGACAGCACGACCTCGCCGAGCTGGCTGATGGGCCAGCCCGCCAGCCCATAAAAGGCGATCGGGTAAAATATGACACTGTCGAGGCCCTGACCCACGATCGTCGAACCGATGGTGCGCGTCCACAAATGCTGGCCTCCCGTCAGCAGCTTCATCCGCGCCAGAACGAAGCTGTTGGCGAACTCGCCCGCCCAGAACGCGATCATCGACGCAAGGACGATCCGCCAGCTATTGCCAAACACAAGTTCGTAAGCGGGTTGCCCCGGCCAGCCGGGCGCCGGGGGGAGGGCGACGACCACCGCGCTCATCACCGCCATGAACAGGAGCGCGGCAAAGCCTGTCCAGATCACCCGGCGAGCACGCGCATAGCCATAGACCTCCGTCAGGACGTCGCCGATGATGTAGCTGAACGGAAAAAACAGAACGCCTGCGCCGAATGTCCATGCGCCGATGACGGGGAGAGTCACGACCGCAGGCTTGGACGCGCCGATAACGTTCGACAGCAGCAGGATGGCGACGAACGCCGCCATGATCCGGTCATAATGGCGCAGCGGGCGCCCGTGAAGCGCAGTGGCATCGACATGGGCTGGCTTGCTCTGCATCGGCTGAGGCTTATCGCGTTGGGGTGTCGATGCAAGGGCAACAGGCGATTGGCGATTCCCAAGGCACGCGGCTTCGCTTAAAGGCGGTCGGCACAGGCCCCGTAGCTCAGCTGGATAGAGCATTCGCCTTCTAAGCGAATGGTCGCAGGTTCGAATCCTGCCGGGGTCGCCACCAACGCCGTTACAGCCCCACAGGGCGCCTGAGGTCGAGCGTCACAGGGAACTCGCCGGGCATCTCCTCGGCCGGGCGGGGCAGGGGGCCAGGTGAATGGCCGTGCGGCTGGAACCGGGCCTTGCGCCGCGCCTCCGCTTCATAGCCGTTAACCGGCACCGCGTCATAGGACCGCCCGCCCGGATGAGCGACATGATAGACGCAGCCGCCGAGCGAGCGCCCGTTCCACAAGTCGTATATATCGAAGGTGAGCGGTGCATCGGCCTTCTTGAGCGGATGCAGGCAATTGGCGGGCTCCCACGCCTTGTAGCGCACGCCGCCCACGCCCTCGCCTGCGGTGCCGGTGGGCATCATCGGCACGCGCCGCCCGTTGCAGGTGACGACATGACGGCCCGTCACGAGCCCGGTCGCGCGCACCTGTAGCCGCTCGGTGGAGCTGTCGACATAGCGCACCGTGCCGCCGATCGCGCCGGTTTCGCCGAGAACGTTCCAGGGTTCGAGCGCATGGCTGAGTTCCAGCTGGACACCGCCACCCTCGACAGCGCCGTGCACGGGAAAGCGGAACTGGCGCTGCGCCTCGAACCAGTTGGGGTCGAAATCATAGCCAGCAGCCCTGAGATCGGCGAGCACGTCCAGGAAATCGGCCCAGACGAAGTGCGGCAGCAGAAAGCGATCGTGAAGGCTCGTGCCCCAGCGCACCAGCGGGCCATCGAGCGGCTCGCGCCAGAACCATGCGGTAAGCGCGCGCAGCAGCAGTTGCTGGGCGAGCGACATGCGCGCATCGGGCGGCATCTCGAAGCCCCGGAATTCGACCAGCCCGAGACGCCCCGTCGGTCCGTCCGGCGAGAACAGCTTGTCGATGCAGATTTCGGTGCGGTGGGTATTGCCGGTCACGTCGGCGAGGAGGTTGCGGAACAGCCGGTCGACCACCCAGGGCGCGGGCTGCTCGCTCTGCGGGCCCGGCACCTGGCCCAGCGCGATTTCCAGCTCGTAGAGGCTCTCATGCCGCGCCTCGTCGATGCGGGCCGCCTGGCTGGTCGGGCCGACGAACAGACCCGAAAACAGGTAGCTGAGCGCCGGGTGGCGCTGCCAGTAGATGACGAAGCTCTTAAGCAGGTCCGGCCGCCGGATGAAGGGCGAGTCGAGCACGCTCGGGCCACCCAGAACAATGTGATTGCCGCCGCCGGTGCCGATGGCGCGGCCGTCCACCATGAATTTGTCGGCGGTGAGGCCGCATTCGCGAGCGCAGGCGTAGAGCGTCTCGGTGATGGCGACCTGCTCGCCCCAGCTGGCTGCCGGATGGATGTTGACCTCGATCACGCCGGGGTCCGGCGTGACCTTGAGCACCGCGAGGCGCGGGTCCGGCGGCGGCGCATAGCCGCCGATGCGGACGGGCAGCCCACTCTCCTGCGCCATCGCCTCCACGGCGGCAACAAGTTCGAGATAGTCCTCCAGCGCCTCGACCGGCGGGATGAAGACCGAGAGATGATCGCCCTTCGCCTCGACCGTGACGGCGGTGCGGACCGCCCCCTCGATCGCGCGCTGCTCCACGCGGGTCTGGCGGTCGCCTGCGGGGGCGGCAACAGGAAGCGCCACCTGGCGGACGTCGCCGACGGGCGAGGCCACCTCGCGGTCCCCGGTCCCCGGCGATGTGCTCTGCACGCGATAATCGGGCAGAGGCCCGCGCGGTTCGGTCGTGTCGCGCGGATGGATATAGGGATAGTCGGATGGCGGGACGTGCGGCAGGGAACCGAGCGGAAGGCGATAGCCAAGCTCGCTGTCGCCCGGTACCGCAAACAGCATCCCGCGCCTGACCGACCATTGCTCGGACTTCCACCGGCTCATCCGGGCGGGCGAGGCGGCCCAGCGTTGCACCGGCAGGACAAAGCCGACCGGCTTGCTGAGGCCCTGCTGAAAGGTGCGCATGAAGCGGCTGCGCACCTCGGGATCGTCGATTGCCGGTGACCTGGCGTCGAACTCGGGCGGCAGCTCCGCCTCCTTGACGATCCACTCGACGGCGTCTTCGTAGACGGGCTGGACGAAATCGGGCTCCAGGCCGAGGCTGGCGGCCATGCCGCCGAGGAACCGCGCGGCGTCGTCATTTGCCAGCACCTGCTGTGCGGGTGGCAGGGCGGTTGCGACCTCTGGATCGCCCGCGATCAGGCTGTCGTCGCGCCAGATCGGCACGCCGTCCCTGCGCCAGTAGATCGAATAGCCCCAGCGGGGCAGGCTCTCGCCGGGATACCATTTGCCCTGCCCGTGATGGAGGAGGGCGCCGGGCGCGAACCTGCCCCGCAGCATCCTGATGAGCCTGTCGGCATAGCCGGCCTTGGTCGGACCGACCGCCTCGCCGTTCCATTCGGGCGCGTCGAAGTCGCCGTCCGCGATGAAGGTCGGCTCGCCGCCCATGGTCAGCCGGACGTCCTGCGCGACGATGTCGGCATCCACCCTGTCGCCCAGCGCCAGCAAGGCATTCCAGCGGGCGTCGGTGAACGGCTTGGTGATCCGCACCGCCTCCGCGATGCGCGAAACGGACATTTCGAAGTGGAAATCGACCTCACACGGTTCCGCGACGCCGCTGACCGGCGCCGCCGAGCGGTAATGCGGGGTCGCCGCAAGCGGGATATGCCCTTCGCCCGCGAACAGGCCGGACGTGGGATCGAGCCCGATCCACCCCGCGCCGGGCAGATACACCTCCGTCCAGGCATGCAGGTCGGTAAAGTCCGCCTCCGGCCCCTTCGGACCCTCGCGCGGCTCCACGTCCGCCTTCATCTGGATGAGATAGCCCGAGACAAATCGGGCCGCGAGGCCAAGCCGGCGCAGCAGCTGCACCATGAGCCACGCGCTGTCGCGGCACGAACCTGTGCCGCCCATGAGCGTTTCCTCCGGCGCCTGAACGCCCGGCTCCATGCGGATCACATAGCCGACCCTGGCATAAAGCGCCTGATTGAGGCGGACGAGAAAGTCGATGGTGGGGCCGTTCATGGCCGCCCGCTGCTCGGCGACCAGCGCCTCGAACACAGGCCCCTGCGGCTCGGTCTCGAAATAGGCGGCGAGGTCGGCGCGCGCGCTGTCGTTATAGCGGAACGGAACCTGCTCGGCGTCCGGTTCGACGAAGAAATCGAACGGGTTGATGATGGCAAGATCGGCAAGCAGGTCGACCTCGAAGGCGAAATGATCCACCGGCTCGGGGAACACGATCCGCGCCAGCCAGTTGCCGTGCGGGTCCTGCTGCCAGTTCAGAAAATGATTGGGCGGGCTGATCTTCAGCGAATAGTTGGGGACATCCGTGCGGCTGTGCGGCGCCGGGCGCAGGCGGATGACTTGCGCGCCCAGGACAACGGGCCGGCTATAGCTGTAGCGCGTGAGGTGATGGAGCGCCGCCTTCAACATTGTCACCGAGTGTGGCGCAATCCATGCTGCGCTGCAACAGCATTGTGGCTACGTCACACGACGTCGAGGACAAGCCCCAGCCGTTTGGCCTCTTCCGCCTCGATATACCAGTTCATCGGCGCGCGTTCCCGGATTTCCTCGAGCGTGATCGCCGACTGGGCCGCGATGTTGGCGAAGCCCTCCTCCTCGATGCGGATGGACTCTTCAAGCTGGTGGAGCAGTGCCCGCAACTGGATGACGCATGTCCGCAACGGGCCGTGCAGATCGACGTTTCCCGTATAGATCCGCTCGTGGAGCATGAGCCGGGTGCCGTGCGTGAGAAAACGGTTCTCGCGCCGAAAATGGCTCATGAAGGTCGCGCCAGCCGAATAGACCGCGACGCGCCCGAGGAACAGCATGTTGCGTCCCGACTGCTCACAGTGAAGGCGCACATCCTCGCCCATCATCCGCGCCACCTCCGGGTCGCCGCCCAGAGTGGTGAGGGCGACCACCAGATCCTCGTCCGGCGGATTGTCCATGACCGAGCGGAAGCTCAGATACATGTTCTGGTCCACCGGACCGTTCAGCCGGATATGCGGGCGGGCAAGCAGGGGATAGTGCGCGAGTGTCGGCATCGGGCAAGGGTCTCCGGAGATGTCGGTGCTCCAACGACCGGAAACGAAAGTGGCTCCCTGAGTTGGATTCGAACCAACGGCCGCTCGATTAACAGTCGAGAGCTCTACCGCTGAGCTATCAGGGAGCAGCCCGCCGAAGCGAGCGAGCCGCGCCTATAGCAGCGCATTTTGCGCCATGGCAAGCCATTCTTCGCGCGGGCTCAGGTGATGAACTGCTCCGCCGCGATACGATCGTCGAGCG
This sequence comes from uncultured Sphingobium sp., assembly GCA_964529225.1. Classification (GTDB taxonomy): domain Bacteria; phylum Pseudomonadota; class Alphaproteobacteria; order Sphingomonadales; family Sphingomonadaceae; genus Sphingobium. Next base: position 45,869 of record CAZGVX010000006.1, on the reverse strand, counting down.
TATGCTCCGGGTCGAACAGCAGCGACAGCGGTGTGGTCGGGTCGATCTCCACCTCGACCGCGCGGATGTCCCGGATCTCGCGCTGATCGGCGACGGCCGACACGGGACGCTTCACCGAATCGAGCACGGAAAAGCGGATTTTCGTCTTTTCCGGCAGGATCGCGCCGCGCCAGCGACGGGGGCGGAAAGGGCTGATCGGCGTCAGCGCGACGAGGCCCGATCCGAGCGGCAGGATGGGGCCGTGCGCGGACAGATTATAGGCGGTGGAGCCAGCCGGCGTTGCCACCAGCACGCCGTCGCACACCAGTTCGGGGATCACCACGCGCCCATCGACGGCGACTTCCAGCTTTGCGGTCTGGCGCGTTTCGCGCAGCAGCGACACCTCGTTGATCGCATGGAGGCTAAGCTTCTCCCCGTCGATCGTCTCGGTGTTCATGCGCAGCGGCGTCACCTTCATCGCTTTGGCGCGCGCGATGCGTCCTTCCAGCCCGTCGAGCCGCCACTCGTTCATCAGAAAACCGACCGTGCCGAGATTCATGCCAAAGACGGGCAGCGTGCGGTGCGTTTCCAGCATCATGTGCAGGGTTTGAAGGAGAAACCCGTCACCGCCGAGCGCAATCAGGAGCGTCGCGTCCTGCTGCTCGACAAAGCCGTAGCTGGCGCGAAGCCTGGCTTCGGCCTCGCGCGCCTGCGGAGTCGCCGAGGCGACGAGCGCAAGCCTGTGACTGCTCACCGTCAGCCGCCGGTGACGTTCATGTGCCGCGCGGTGGCCGGGGCGGCACCCTTGCCGATTGCGAATTCATGGCGGAGCGGCTTGGCAACGAGCGCGCGGTCGAGCGCGTCGTCCACGGCGCCCGGCCCACCCGCGCGAAACGCGGTCATGAGATCGACATGATCCTCATGGCCGAGGCACATATAGATGCGACCCTGGCAGGTCAGCCGCATCCGGTTGCAGCCCGCGCAGAAATTCTCCGACATCGGCGTGATAAGACCAAGCCGTGAGGACAGCCCAGCCACCCCGAAGTAACGGGCCGGTCCGCCTGTCCGATAGTCGAGCGGCAAAAGCGCATGCCGTGCGCGGACGGGCGCAATCGCGTCCTCCAGCGACATGTAGTGATCCTCCCGCGCGTCCGCGACCGCGCCGAGCGGCATCGTTTCGATCAGGGTCAGGTCGTGGCCCTCGGCATCGCACCAATGGAGCATGTCGAGAATTTCATGGTCGTTAACGCCCCTCAGCACCACCATGTTGATCTTGATCGCAAGCCCTGCGGCACCGGCGGCCGCGATGCCGCCAAGCACCTGCGAGAGATCGCCGACCCGCGTGATCCGCCGGAATATCTGCGGATCGCGGCTGTCCAGACTGACGTTGATGCGCCGCACCCCAGCCGCGACCAGCGCCTCGGCATGCCGATCGAGGCGGGTGCCGTTAGTGGTGAGGGTCAGCTCGTCGAGGCCATGGCCAATATGGCGGCCAATCCGGTGCGCAAGCTGGGTGAAGTCGCGGCGCACCAGCGGCTCGCCCCCCGACAGCCGAATACGCCTTACGCCGCGCGCGATGAAGCGGTCGGCGATGATACCGATTTCTTCAAGCGTCAGTATGTCCCTGCGCGGCAGAAACGTCATCTCCTCCGCCATGCAGTAGCGACAGCGAAGGTCGCAGCGATCGGTGACGGAGATGCGCAGATAGCTGATCCGCCGCCCGAAACGGTCGCTCATGCCGGAAGTCGTGCGGGCAGGCTGCATGTTCCTAATATCGGGCATTTCGGTCGAATTGCAAATCGTCTAGTCAGGCCTGGGCAAATTGGGGAGCAACCGGGCTTGAGCGAGGCATTGGAAGCGCAGGGGGATGAGATCGGCGGGCCGCTGGACGCGCCGCCGCTGTTCATTCTCTCACCTGACGATCGCGAGAGGCTGACGCTGCTTGCCATGCAGGCGGGGTGGAAGCCGGTGGCTGCCCGCCGCGCCGAACGGGCCGAAAGCCGCTATCTCGGCAGCCTGTCCCGCACGGCGCTGATTGATCTGCGCGGATGCCGCACCGTGGACGAGGCGCTGGCGCTGGTCGGCGCGCTGGCGCAGGCGGTCGAGACATCGGGCGGCGCCATATTGATGCTGGTCGATGAGGCGGTCGAACCGTTTCTGCCGCGCCTCATCGAAGCAGGCGGCACCCATTTTCTGAGCGGCCCCGTCACCCGCGACCGGCTCGCGGCGGCGATCGCGTCAGCCGACAAGCTCGCCGAGCGGCTCATCGGCAATCTCGTGGCCGTGCGCAACCGCCATGCGATCCAGCGCAGCGATGCGCTGTTCTGGCGCTGGAGCGGGGCGGAGCGCACGCTCTCCGTCAGCCCGGCGCTGGCCGATCTCCTTCGGACGATGGCCCCGGACACGGACGTGAACCGGATCGGCATTGCCGGTCTTGTCCGTCTGCTTGACCGCCCGGAGCGGCTGGGTGCGGTGGCGGCAATCCGCCATGCCGTTGACGACCTCATGCCCGCCGCTTTTGCCCATGGCGTGCCGGGGCAGCCGGGTCGCCGGCTCGTCCAGCATCTCTATCCCGACCCCAATGGCTTCAGCGGCGAGGTCGAGGAGCTGGACGCGCGTCGCCACGCCGACAATCGCGACCGGGACTTCCTCACCGGGCTTGCCAGTCGCCACGGCGCGCTGCGCTGGATCGGCAAGGCGCTGGCGGCGGGGGAGGGCGTGATCGTGCTGCTCGTCGCGCTCACCGAGTTCGACCGGGTCAACACCGCTTACGGACGCATCGTCGGCGACGCCATGTTGAGCCGCGTCGCCATGCGTCTTTCGCGGCTGGCGGGTGCCCTGCCGGGCGAGGTGCCGCTGGTCGCGCGCGTGGCGGGCGCGGAGTTCCTGCTGGCGCTGCGGACCGGCGCGGGGCTGGACGAGGCGCAGCTTCTCGAACGTGCGGGCATCGCGGCACCGGAGGTCATGGCGGACATCGACCGGCCTTTCAACGCGGGCGATCACATCATTCGCCTGTCTGCGCGCGGCGGCATCGCGGTATCGACCGCCAGCGACAGCGCGGAGGCGATGCTGCGCCGGGCGAGCTCCGCCCTTGCCGATGCCAAGCGCACCGGCGGGCAGGGAGGGCTGCGCGTGCGGGTCGCCGACGGCGCCAGCCTGGCCCTCCACCACGAGCGGATCGACAGCGACCTTCGCCTCGCGCTCGACCGGGACGAAATCCAGATTCTGTTTCAGCCGCAGTTTTCGATGGCGGATGACGGCATCATCGGGGTCGAGGCGCTCGCGCGCTGGCGGCATCCGGTCCATGGCGAAATCGGCGCCGGCGCGCTGTTCGCGATCGCCGAGCGATCCGATTTCCTGCTGCCCCTGTCCGACCATATCCATGCGCGGGCGCTTGACCAGATGATGCGTTGGCCGGACGGACTGGCGACGCTGAGGGTGGCCCTCAACATCACCGCCGCCGACATCGCCCAGCCTGATTTCCTGCGGGCGATGCTCGCGACCATCGACGAGGCGGGGGTCGCGCGCGAACGCATCACGCTCGAGATCACCGAGGGCGGGCTCATCGAGAATCTCGGCACGGCGGCAACGCTGCTTAGTGACCTGCGCGCGGCCGGGCTGCATGTGGCGATCGACGATTTCGGCACGGGCTATTCAAGCCTTGCCTATCTGAAGTCCCTGCCGCTCGACTATCTCAAGATCGACAGCAGCCTTGCCCGCGACATCGTCGGCAGTCAGCGGGACCGGATCATCGTGCGCGCCATTATCGACATGGCGCGCTCGCTCGACCTTGGCGTCATCGCGGAAGGCGTCGAGACGGAGCCGCAGCTGGCGTTGCTCGCGCGGGCCGGTTGCGACAGCTATCAGGGCTTTCTGCGGGCAGCGCCGATGGACAGCGCGAAACTCGCGCAGTTCGTTCTTGGCGGTGGCAAGGATTGAAATATTACAAATTCATGACAATATCGGTGCCATGGATGCGCGCCCCTTGCGCGCGCAGAAAGGCCCGGAGACATGAAAAGACTTCACCTTCGCCACTTTGAAGCCCCGCCGCCCGCTTTTCACCACGCTCACCCCGGCGACAGCCGAACCTATGTGATCGTGACCGCGGCGCTCGGAGCCGTTTTTGCGGCGGTGCTGATCGCCCTGTCGGTGATCGGCGGCTGAACAAACCGGCGGGCGGCCGCCCATCGGATCAGGCGGCCGCCTTCGCCAGCCCGCGGGAGAGCTGCAGCGCGCCATTGAGACGCGCCTGCCCATCCTTCCAGACGCGCTGGATGACGAGCTTGCTGTCCGGCCGCAGCTTGGCCGTGCCCTCAAGCTTCTGCACATAGGCAAGCAGGCCCTGAAGACTCGGGGGACTGTCGCCCTGAAAACCGACGAGCGCACCCTTTGGCCCGGCGTCGAGCTTGGCGACGCCGGCGGTCATGCAGTTGCGCTTGATCTCGATGAGGGTCAGCAGATTCTGCGTGGCTTCGGGGAGCGGCCCAAACCGGTCGATCATCTCGGCGGCGAACCCCTCGACCTCGGTCTTGTTTTCGAGCGCGTTGAGCCGGCGATAGAGGCTCATCCGCAGGTCGAGATCGGGGACGTAGTCCTCCGGGATGAGGATCGGCGCCTCGACGTTGATCTGGGGCGAGAAGCTCTCCGGTCGGTCACTTGCCCGTCCGCCAGCCCGCGCCTCCAGGATCGCATCCTCCAGCATCGACTGGTAGAGCTCAAACCCGACTTCCTTGATGTGACCCGACTGCTCGTCACCGACAAGATTGCCCGCGCCGCGAAGATCGAGATCATGGCTGGCAAGCTGAAAGCCTGCCCCCAGCGTATCGAGATTGGCGAGAACCTGGAGGCGCTTCTCCGCGCCCTCGGTCATGCTTCGGTCGGGTGAGGTGGTGAGATAGGCATAGGCGCGGGTCTTGGAGCGCCCGACGCGGCCGCGCAGCTGATAGAGCTGGGCCAGGCCAAAGCGGTCGGCCCGGTGCACAATTAGCGTATTTGCGCTCGGTATGTCGAGCCCGCTCTCCACGATCGTGGTCGAGAGCAGCACATCATACTGACGGTCGTAGAAGGCGGACATGCGCTCCTCGACCTCGGTCGGGCTCATCTGGCCATGGGCGGTGATGAAGCGGATCTCCGGCACCTGCACACGCAGATATTCCTCGATCTCGCCAAGGTCGGCGACGCGCGGCGCGACGAAATAGCTTTGGCCGCCGCGATAATGCTCGCGCAGCAGCGCCTCGCGCAGCACGACAGGATCCCACGGCATGACATAGGTGCGGACCGCGAGCCGGTCCACAGGGGGTGTCTGGATGACGCTGAGATCGCGCAGGCCGGACATCGCCATCTGTAGCGTGCGAGGGATCGGCGTGGCGGTGAGGGTGAGGACGTGCACATCGGCCTTGAGCTGCTTCAGCCGCTCCTTGTGCGTGACGCCAAAACGCTGCTCCTCGTCGACGATGACAAGGCCGAGGCGTTTGAAATCAATGCCCTTGGCGAGGAGGGCGTGGGTGCCGATCACAATATCGACGGTGCCGTCGGCAAGCCCGTCCTTTGTCGCCCGCGCTTCAGTTGTCGTAACAAGCCGCGAGAGACGTCCAACCTTCAGCGGAAAGCCGCGAAAGCGTTCCTCGAAATTGAGAAAATGCTGGCGGGCAAGGAGCGTGGTGGGGCAGACGAGCGCGACCTGTTGCCCGGCCATGGCGGCGACGAACGCCGCGCGCAGGGCCACCTCGGTCTTGCCGAACCCCACGTCGCCACACACCAGCCGGTCCATCGGCTTGCCAGCGGCAAGATCGTCGAGCACGTCGGCAATGGCGCGGTCCTGGTCCTCCGTCTCGTCATAGGGGAAGCGGTCGACAAATGCCGGGTAGCCGCCGCTGTCCGGCTCCAGCACGGCGCCAGCCCGCAACGCGCGCTGCGCCGCTGTCGCCAGCAGCTCACCCGCGATTTCGCGGATGCGTTCCTTCATCCGCGCCTTGCGCCGCTGCCACGCCTCGCCGCCGAGCCTGTCGAGCGCGATGCCGTCGCTTTCCGAACCGTAACGCGACAGCACGTCAAGATTTTCGACCGGGACATAGAGCTTGTCCCCGCCAGCATATTCCAGCGCCACGCAGTCATGCGGCGCGGTTCCCACAGGGACGCTGGTCAGGCCGAGATAGCGCCCGATGCCGTGATCGGCATGGACGACGAGGTCGCCGGGGGAGAGCGTCGACAGTTCCGCCAGGAACGCATCCGCCGACTTCTTGCGCTTCTGCCGCCTGACCAGACGGTCGCCCAGCACGTCCTGCTCGGACAGGAGCGCGATCTCCCGGCCGCTGAATCCATGATCCAGCGGCAGAACAACGAGTGCGACGGCGCCACCCGCCGCCTGTCCCAGCGCCTCCTGCCAGCTGGCGGCAAGCGCGGTCCGCCCGACGCCATGATCGGCCAGCAGGCCGGAGAGCCGCTCGCGCGCGCCGACCGAGTAGCTGGCAACGATGCGTTTGCGGCCGATCCGCGCCTCGCGTGCGAGATGCTCACCGAGCGCCTCATAGACATTGGCGTTCTGCGCGCGCTCGGGCGCGAAATCGCGCGGCGCGTCGATGGCGAGATCGACGACTCGGTCGCTGTCCGGCTCGTGGAACGGCGTTGTCGCATGGAGGGGCAGGCCTGCGACGAGATCGGCCCACTGACGCGCATCGAGATACAGCATCTCCGGCACGAGTGGCCGATAGCCACCGGGCTGCGCCGACTGGGCGGCAACGCGGTTGGCATGATAGTCGGCGATGGCGTCGAAGCGCGCGTCGAGGGCCCCGGCGACGCCGTGATCGGCCACCCATAGTGGCGTATTTTCAATATGATCGAAGAGGGTGCTGAGTTTTTCCTCGAACAGGGGCAGCCAATGCTCCATGCCCGCCAGTCGCCGTCCCTCGCTGACCGCCTGATAAAGCGGATCGCCGGTGGCGGTCGCGCCGAACAGCTCGCGGTAGCGGCTGCGGAACCGCTTGATGCTTGCCTCGTCGAGCAACGCTTCCGATGCGGGTAGGAGGGTAAGGCCGTCAACGGCCTCCAGCGTGCGCTGGGTGGCGGGATCGAAGCGGCGCAGCGTCTCGATCTCGTCGCCGAACAGGTCAAGGCGTAACGGCCCCGGCTCACCGGCGGGCCACAGGTCGACGATGCCGCCGCGCACCGCATATTCGCCCGCGTCGCGAACCGTATCGGTGCGCATATAGCCATTGGCTGACAGCATCCCGGCGAGTCGGTCGATCTCGATCCGTTCGCCCGGCGCGAGCCTGGCGACGAGCTGCCGGATGCGGAACGGCGTCAGCGCCCGCTGGGTAACGGCGTTGGCCGTGGTGAGGACGAGCTGCGGCCCGCGCGGCCTGGCCTGAAGCGCGTGAAGGCCAGCCAGCCGCTCCGACGATGTGCGCAGCGATGGCGATGCGCGATCATAGGGCAGACAGTCCCACGCGGGAATCGTGATGATGTCGATTTCCGGCGCGAAAAAGGGGACCGTGTCAGCAAGCGCGCCCATCATCTGCGCATCGGCGGCGATGAACGCCATGCGCCCGGATGCGCGGGCGAGATCGGCGAGCAGCAGCGGCTGGAAACCCTGCGGCACGCCGGCGAGGGTCAGCGGGCGCGCCGCCTTCAGGATGGTGTCAATGGCGCTCACGGCGGGTCAGCGGGGCAAGGGGACGAAATCAAGGCGCTTCAGCGCGTCCATCATGGGGCCTTGCCAGGCCTCCGGCACGTCGGCCGTGTCGAGCGCCCAGGCGAGAATGTCCGCGTCCGCCTCGTCCATGAAACGCTCGAACCAGAGCGCCTGCTCCATTGTCCACTCCGGGGCATAGCGATCGAAATAGCCGCCGACGATCAGATCCGCTTCGCGCGTTCCGCGATGCCAGGCGCGATATCTGCAACGGCGCAGAAGATGGTCGAGCGTCATCAGATCTCCGAATGAGGCAGCCGCCCGGGCATTTTGCAAAGCCGGCGCCGGGTCGATAAGGCAGGCAGATAGACATGCGACCCGAGATACTCAATCCGCTCTTTGCCGAAGTCGAGGCGCTGAAGGGCGTCGGTCCGGCATTGCTGAAGCCGCTGACCCGGCTTGGCCTGCTGCGTGCGGTCGATCTTGCCTTCCACCTGCCACTGAGCTGGGTGGAGCGCCAACTGGTCGAGCGCCTGGATGCCGCCGAGACCGGCCGGATGGTCGGGATTGTTCTGACCGCGACCAGCTATCAGGGGGGGCGGTCGACGCGCGCGCCATTCCGGGTGGTCTGTGAGGATCGTGCGGGCGATGTTGTCTCGTGCGTCTATTTTGGCGGCAACCCCGGCTGGCCGCGGAAGCTGTTTCCGCTCGGCGAGGCGCGCTTCGTCTCGGGGCGGCTCGACCGCTATGGCGATGCGCTCCAGATCGTGCATCCCGACCATGTCCTGCCCCCGGCCGACGCCGATACGGTGCCCGCGCGAGAGCCGGTCTATGGGCTGTCGGACGGGATCACCAACGGGCGCATACGAGAGCTTGTGGCGCAGGCGATCGCGCGGGCTCCCGCATTGCCCGAGTGGATCGAACCCAGCCTGCTGGCGGCGCGCGGCTGGCCGGGGTGGCGGGAGGCGCTGATCGCGGCGCATGACGACCCCTCGGCATCCGCGGCACGCGAGCGCCTTGCCTATGATGAGGTCTTTGCTGGGCAACTGGCGCTGATGCTCCTGCGCGCGTCGACCCGGCGACGGCGGGGCTGGCCGCTGGCCGGTGACGGACGACTGCGGGAGGCTCTGAAACTGCCCTTCGCGCCCACTGGTGCGCAAACGCGCGCCATGGCGGAGATCGCAGGCGACATGGCGCAATTCGCGCCGATGCTGCGGCTGCTCCAGGGCGACGTGGGCAGCGGCAAGACGCTGGTGGCGACGATGGCGCTCCTGAACGCTGTCGAGGCGGGCGCGCAGGGCGCGCTGCTCGCACCGACCGAAATCCTCGCGCGGCAGCATTTCGCGACCTTGCAGAAGACGCTTGCGGGCCTGCCGGTTTCCGTGGCGCTCCTGACGGGGCGCGACAAGGGGCGGGCACGGGAGTCCACCCTCATCGGTCTGGCCGATGGCAGCATCGACATCCTCGTCGGCACCCATGCCATATTTCAGGACAGCGTCGCCTATCGCCGGCTCGGGCTGGCGGTGATCGACGAGCAGCACCGCTTTGGCGTCGCGCAGCGCATGCTGCTGACCGCCAAGGCCGAGCGCCCGCCGCATCTTCTCGTGATGACCGCGACACCGATCCCGCGCACGCTCACGCTGACCCATTATGGCGAGATGGACGTCTCGCGGCTCGACGAGATGCCGCCGGGTCGCCAGCCGATCGAGACGCGGGTGATGCC
>CAZGVX010000006.1:0-36440 GCA_964529225.1 uncultured Sphingobium sp. | reverse complement strand
CGGCCGGGTCGGACTGCTGGTGGCAACGACGGTGATCGAGGTCGGCGTCGATGTGCCCAACGCCACCTTGATGATCATCGAGGCGGCGGAGCGATTCGGCCTGGCCCAGCTCCATCAGCTGCGCGGCCGGGTCGGGCGGGGCGATCAGAAATCCACATGCCTGTTGCTGCGCGGCGCGGCACTGAGCGAGACGGCAAGGGCGCGGCTTGCTCTCATGCGGGAAAGCAATGACGGCTTTCGTATTGCCGAGGAGGATCTGCGCCTGCGCGGCGCCGGGGAATTGCTGGGCACGCGCCAGTCCGGCGAGGAACGGTATCGGCTGGCCAATGCGGAGGCGCTCGGCCGCCTCATTCCGACAGCGCATGATGATGCGCGGCTGTTGGTCGAGCGCGACGGTGGCCTGGCCTCAGCGCGCGGTGCGGCGGCGCGCACCTGTCTCTATCTGTTCGAACGCGACGTGGCGGCAGCCTTGCTGCGCGGGGGATAAGTGCGTGACGGCAGGGCGGCCAGCCGTTGTTACGGTCTGGCGCACCTGTCGGCTCCTCTGCCTAAAGCTCGTTGGCCCCTGCTTGGCCCGATTCTATTATTGCGAGCAACTGAGGATAGGTGGCCGGGCTGATGCTCTCTATGAACCACCCACCGAAACATCCCTTGAGTGCCCAGGCGATCTCGACTTCGGCGGTGCCGACCAGGGGCAGCTGAATTCGAACCCGCTCACCGCGCTCGAACTGCGTCACCGCGCGGCAGTGGAGGCCGAGCGGCGAAATATCGACGAGGCGGACGCCAACACGGCTATCATCTTCCCGCTGCGCCACGGTCACGAGGTCGACGCAATCCCGCTGGGCGCGGCGCCGATTTTCCCGCAGTTCCGCCATCTCCTTGAGCTTTGTCCAAGGCATGAACCCAAATCCCTTTTGTTCTTGGGGTCTTATAACAGGCTGAAAGTAAATATTTTTTATCTGGAAGGCGCGATTTGGTCCACAGCGGACCGATCCTCCGCCTGATGTGCGGCTCAGGCCTCGCCAAATCGCGAATGAAAAGGCTTAACGGGCGGTTTACGTTCAGTCCGGCGCCAGGATCGCGTGCCGCTTTTTGCCGAGGCTGAGCTTCGCCTCTTTGCCCTCCAGCGCCACTTCGAACAGGGGATCGGTCACGACCGCATCATTCAGGCGCACGGCACTCTCGCCGATTTTCCGGCGCGCCTCGCCATTCGATGCGGCAAGCCCGGCCTGTGTCAGCGCGGCCACGATGCCGATCCGGCCGCCGGGAACGGAGAGCCGTGGCAGGCCGTCCCCGCTCGCGCCTTCCTCAAATGTGCGCTGCGCCGTCAGCGCCGCCTCGTTCGCCGCATCCTCGCCATGCGCCAGCGCGGTGCAGGCATCGGCTAGCAGCTTCTTGGCGGCATTGATCTCCGCGCCTTCCAGCGCCTCGAGTCGGGCGATCTCGTCCAGCGGCACGTCCGTGAACAGACGCAGAAAGCGGCCGACATCCGCGTCCTGGCTGTTGCGCCAGAACTGCCAGTAATCATAGGGGCTGAGCGCATCGGGGTTGAGCCAGACCGCGCCCTTGGCGGTCTTGCCCATTTTGGCGCCATCGGCGGTCGTGATGAGCGGCGTGGTCAGGCCATAAAGCTGGGTGCCATCAACGCGGCGGGCAAGTTCGATGCCGTTGACGATGTTGCCCCATTGATCGGAGCCGCCCATCTGCAACCGGCACCCGGCGCGGCGGGACAGTTCCAGGAAGTCATAGGCCTGGAGGATCATGTAGTTGAATTCCAGGAACGTCAGCGGCTGCTCGCGATCGAGCCGCAGCTTGACGCTGTCGAACGCGAGCATCCGGTTGATCGTGAAGTGCCGGCCATAGTCGCGAAGGAATGGCACATAGTCGAGTGTGTCGAGCCAGTCGGCATTGTTGATGAGCACCGCGTCCGTCGGACCGTCGCCGAACTGCATGAACCGCTCGAAGACCTGCCTGATCGAAGCGATGTTGGCGCTGATGTCCTCGTCCGACAGCAGTTTTCTGCTCTCGTCCTTGCCGGAGGGATCGCCGACCTTGGTCGTGCCGCCGCCCATGACGACGATGGGCTTGTGTCCCGCCTGCTGCAGCCGCCGGAGCATCATGATCTGGACGAGGCTTCCGACATGGAGTGACGGCGCGGTGGCGTCAAATCCGATATAGCCCGGCACCACCTGTCCCACAGCGAGGCGGTCCAGCCCCTCGGCATCAGTAACCTGATGGATATAGCCGCGCGATTGGAGTAGATTGACGAGCTCGGAGCGATAGGTGGTCATGACGTCGGCGCGACTAGCATGCGACACCGGCAATGCACAGCCCCCAACGCAGCCGCGGAGAAGGCGAGGATGCACTTCAGTCTTGTCAGCCATCCGCATGGCCCGATGCCGTCCGTGTCGGGCATCGGCTGCACCGTGGCGCGCGTCGATCACGGTGACGGCATGGCGCAAATCGCGCTCTCCTATGTGCTGGCGGGCGACATCGGCGCGATCCGGCTGCCGCCCCAACTGTCCGCTGCGCGTGCCGACGGGCTATGGCGAACGACCTGCTTTGAACTGTTCCTGACAGTGGGTTCCGACCCGCGCTATCTGGAGTTCAATTTCTCCACGTCAAGCCGATGGGCCGCCTATCGGTTCGAAGGCTACCGTGCGGCGATGGAGCCGCTGGAAACTGCCGCACCGGCGCGGTTTGACCTGCGGCTGACACCGCAGGTGCTGGAACTGGGCACGGTCATGACGTTCCGCCCGCCCGATCCCGAATGGCTTGACGCCGACTGGCACATCGGTCTTTCGGCGGTTGTAGAGACCCATGACAGCGGAACGTCCTGGTGGGCATTGGCCCATCCCGATGGCGACAAGCCGGATTTTCACGCGAGGGATTGCTTTACGGGCCGCTTGGAGGCACCCCGGCCCGCATGAAATTCGGTATCGACCGGCTCATCGCCGATCCCAAGTTGCGCGCACCGCTTGTGGGGCGGCGAGTCGCGCTCCTCGCGCACCCCGCATCCGTGACCGAAGGGCTCATCCATTCGCTCGACGCGCTCGCGGCTTGCGGCGATGTGGCGCTGAGCGCCGCCTTCGGCCCCCAGCACGGCCTGCGCGGCGACAAGCAGGACAATATGGTCGAATCCGAAAATTTTCGCGATCCGGCGCACGGCATTCCGGTCTGGTCGCTCTATGGCGATGTCCGCCGCCCGACCCCGGAGATGCTCGACAGCTTCGATGTGCTGCTGGTCGATCTCCAGGATCTCGGTTGCCGCATCTATACGTTCATCACGACGCTCCTCTATGTGCTGGAGGCGGCAGCCGCGACCGGCAAAGCGGTCTGGGTGCTCGATCGGCCCAATCCCATTGGCCGACCCATCGAGGGCCTGTCACTGCGGCCGGGCGAGGAGAGTTTTGTGGGCGCCGCACCGATGCCGATGCGTCACGGCATGACGCTGGGCGAGCTTGGCCTCTGGTTCATCGACCATTTCAAGCTGGACGTCGATTATCGCGTGATCACAATGGACGGCTGGCATCCCGATGCAGCGCCAGGGCATGGCTGGCCAGCCGACAGCCGTCTCTGGATCAACCCAAGCCCCAATGCCCCCAACCTCAACATGGCCCGCGCCTATCCCGGAACGGTGATGCTGGAAGGCACGACGCTGAGCGAGGGGCGGGGCACGACGCGGCCGCTGGAGCAATTCGGGGCGCCCGACCTCGATGCGCGTGCGCTGGCGGAGGAGATGGCGCGGCTGGCACCAGAGTGGCTGGCCGGCTGCGTGCTCCGGGAAAGCTGGTTCGAGCCGACGTTCCACAAGCACATGGGCAGGCTGTGTTCCAGCCTCCATATCCATGCCGAGGGGCGCTTTTACGATCATGCCGCGTTCAGACCGTGGCGGTTGCAGGCGCTGGCGTTCAAGGCGGTGAGGCGGCTGTGGCCGAACTATCCGCTTTGGCGCGATTTCCCCTATGAGTATGCGTTCGGGCGGCTGGCGATCGACGTGATCAACGGCGGTCCGCTGCTGCGCGAGTGGGTCGACGATCCAGCCGCCGCACCCGGCGACCTGGATGCGTCGGCTAAGGCGGACGAGTCGCGCTGGGCGAAGGCCCGACAGCCGTTCCTGCTTTACTGACCGATCAGCCGGCGCTGGCGATCATCCTGTCGAGACGCCGTTGCATCTCGCCAAGCTGATCGCTCATCGTTCGCAGTTCAGACAGATCCGCGGAGCCTTTCGCAGGCGTCCGGCGGACCATGACGAGCCGCCGGAACCAATCGCCAACCGCCGCAAGACCACGTGACCGATGCGCGAGAGACTGGCTGCGCGGCAGCGGCGCGATGGTTTCCGGGACGATCGCGGCATCAATGTCCGGAACTTTGATCGCTGGCTCCTGCGGCACTGCCCGTCTTGAGGCCTTTGCCTCCGCACGCATCTGCTGACGGCGCACCTGGCGGGAGAGTTGCCGGGTCTCTGAAGACTGGACAAGGGGTTCGTCGGCGGCGGGGAGGGGGATGGCCCGGGCCACCTCCGGTTCCTGTCGAGGCTGCGTGACGGGCGGTTTGGGTGGCGGCAGGCAGATAACCGAAGGCGTGGAGTTGCGACGATGAGCGTGGCGACGAGACCGACCGTTCTTCATGATATCCCCCGTTTCGTTGAGCGCGATAACCCCTTGCAACAAAATGAATTCACCCGGGGAATTGCATACACGATCGAGCAGAGGGCGTGAATCGCTTTAAAGTCGCGTTTGCGCCGGATAGAGTGATTGGTGAGACGAAATGAGCTTGCGACGAGCGGTCACTGCTTCCGGCTGAGCGTCCGAATCGCGTCATCCAGACCACTGAGTGTCAGGGGATACATGCGATCGCTGACAAGCTGTCTAATGATCCGATTTGACTGAGAGTAGCGCCATCTTTCCTCCGGCTCGGGGTTGAGCCAGGCTGCGGCGGGGTAGGTGTTGAACAGGCGCTGAAGCCAGACGGCGCCTGCTTCCTCGTTCATATGCTCGACCGACCCGCCGGGATGGGTGATCTCATAGGGACTCATCGCCGCGTCGCCGACCAGAATCAGCTTATAGTCGTGCCCATATTTGTGGAGGATGTCCCAGGTCGGTGTGCGCTCCGTGAAACGCCGGCGATTGTCCTTCCAGAGGCCCTCATAGGGGCAATTGTGGAAGTAGAAGAACTCGAGATGCTTGAACTCTGCCCGCGCGGCCGAGAACAGCTCCTCGCACAGCCTGATATAAGGGTCCATCGATCCGCCGACATCGAGCAGCAGGAGCAGCTTGATCGCATTGTGGCGCTCGGGTCGCATGTGAATGTCCAGCCAGCCCTGTCGCGCGGTGCCCGCGACCGTGGCATCGAGGTCGAGTTCATCGGCAGCGCCCGACCGGGCAAACCGGCGCAGACGCTTAAGCGCCATCTTGATGTTGCGGGTGCCAAGCTCGCGATTGTCGTCGAGATTGGCGAATTCGCGCTTCTCCCAGACTTTGATCGCTCGCTTGTGCCGCGATGCGCCGCCGATCCTGATGCCCTCCGGATTATAGCCGGAATTGCCGAACGGAGAGGTTCCCCCGGTGCCGATCCATTTGTTGCCGCCCTGATGCCGCCCCTGCTGTTCCTCCAGCCGTTTTCTCAGCGTCTCCATGATCTCGTCCCACGAGCCGAGGGACTGGATCCGCTCCATCTCCTCGGGGCTCAGGAACTTTTCGGCAACCGCCTTCAGCCAGTCCTCCGGGATCTCGGTGCAGGACTGCCCCCAGTCCGTGCCCAGTCCTTTGAAGACCCTGGCGAAGACCTGGTCGAAGCGGTCGTAGAGGCTCTCGTCCTTCACATAGACGGCACGGGAGAGATAATAGAATTCCTCGGGCCGCATCGCGATCACGCCCGCGTCGAGCGCCTCGAGGAGCGCGAGATGCTCCTTTATGGATGCCGGGATACCCGCGCCGCGCAGTTCTTCGAGAAAATTGAGGAGCACGCGCTCAGCGGGCGGGTGGGGCGGGCGGCCCCTTGGGGTGCCTCGGGAGAGCGGGATCGAGCACCGCCCAGGCCGGCGCGCTGTCGGCCCAGATGATTGCGCTGGGCGGGCAGATCTCGGGCTGCTCGAGCGTTCCCGCGCGCACCCGCATCGGCAGGCCACCCGGCTCGACCGTGCGGCTATACATCTGCGAGCCGCATCTGGCGCAGAAGCCGCGTTCCACCCGGTTGCCGCTGTCGGCGATCATGTCGAAGGTCGACAGACTGCCGAGGAACGTTACGGCATCCTCAGGAAACAGCACGTTCACGGTCGGCGAGCCGCTGGCAATATACTGGCAGTCCCGGCACCAGCACATGCGTGCGCCGAGCGGCTCCGCTTCGATCGTCACCGTCACCGCACCGCACAGGCAATGTCCCTTGTGTGTCATACGCTCACCCTTGCCGCCGTGTCATGAAAGCGAGCCGCTCGAACAGCATGATGTCCTGCTCGTTCTTGAGAAGGGCGCCATGGAGCGGCGGGATGGCTTTGCGCGCGTCCGACGACTGCAGCACCTCGAGCGGCATATCCTCGGCCAGCAGAAGCTTCAGCCAGTCGATCAGTTCGGAGGTGGACGGCTTCTTCTTGAGGCCCGGCACCTCCCGCACCTCATAGAAAATCTCCAGTGCACGGGAGACCAGCAGCTTCTGAATGCCGGGAAAGTGGACCTCGACAATGTCGCGCATCGTGTCGGGATCGGGAAAGCGGATATAATGGAAGAAGCAGCGGCGCAGAAAGGCGTCCGGCAATTCCTTCTCGTTGTTGGAGGTGATGATGACGACGGGGCGTTCCGCCGCCGCGACCGTCTCGCCAGTCTCATAGACGTGGAACCGCATCCGGTCGAGTTCCTGCAACAGGTCGTTGGGAAACTCGATATCGGCCTTGTCGATTTCGTCGATCAGGAGCACCGGCAGCCGGGGGCTGATGAAGGCCTCCCACAGCTTGCCCTTGCGGATATAGTTGGCGATGTCGTGGACCCGCGCGTCGCCAAGCTGACCGTCGCGCAGGCGCGCGACCGCGTCATATTCGTAAAGGCCCTGCTGCGCCTTTGTTGTCGATTTGACATTCCACTCGATGAGCGGCGCGTCGATCGCGGTGGCGATTTCCTGCGCCAGCACCGTCTTGCCGGTGCCGGGCTCACCCTTGACCAGCAGGGGTCGGCGGAGACGGACCGCCGCATTGACCGCGACCTTAAGGTCATCGGTCACGACATAATTGCTGGTGCCCTCGAAACGCATGACATCTCCGCCGTCGCCCCCCCCTCGCATAGGGGAGGGCGCGGGCGAAGCGCAAGCCTTCACAGCTTTACGGACGTCAGTAGGGGTTCTGTCGCCGCACCTGCGCCCGCGCCTGCATCACATCCCACAGCGCCCGGTGCTGGCTGAGAAGCTGACTGGCGCCGAACTGGACGGCGCGACTGACGGGATAGGCTTGCTCGAGGGAATCGAGCACGGTCCGGGCGGCCTCGAGGTCGGGCAGGGCCATGGGCGGCGGATCAATGCCGAGGCGCGCGGCGCCGCCGTCCAGTATCGCGCGCATTGCAGCCCAGTCGAGCGCCAGCGCCATCGCCGCGCCGAGCGCGCAGCCACGGCGGTCGGACTGGGCGAGCATGTCGAGCGCGCGACTCTGCTGGCGAATGAGCGAGGTCATCTCGGCCTGGCCGGCAGTGCTCGGCAGCGGGCCAACGGCCACGACGACATGGTTGAGATAGGCGCGTTCCCGCCCGAAAGCGTCGACCACGGCGATGAGCCATTTGCGTGCCGCCCCGTCGGCGACGCGGGCCGCCGCATGGTCGATCACTCCCGGGACATGGCCATGGAGAAGGCCCAGATGATGCACCGCATCCGCAAAATCGGTCGCGTTGCGATTGAAGCCCTCCGGCGTCCGCGCGATCGCCGCGCGGCAATAGCCATGCGCGCCGGTGCCTTCCACGGCGACAATGCGACCGAGCAGGTCGGCGGTCGACTGGGGCTGAGGCGGGCGGGGGACTATTTCCATCAGGCTAACCTTCACTGTCCGCTGGCCCTCAAAGAGGTTCAGCGCCTTTCGTCCCCGCAGCCCTCATAGGGGATTGACCGTAAAAGGAGCGTTTATGATCCCGTCCCGACGCGCTTTTCCGCTGTCCGATTTTGGCGCAGTTTGTCCCGAAATTCTGCCGTTTCGAGCGCGTAACCAGTCTGGCGGACCGGGGCGGATGAATCGTCCATCAAGCCCGCGTCCACGGCTGCGCGGACGGCCCGCGCGATCATCATATTGGCAAAGACCTCCCAGCCGTCTAGGCATGGCCACGATGAGCGACCTGAGCCTTGCCTCGCGCTCCCGGCTCAGGTGCGGGGTGCCATGCGCATAGTCATTGTAGGGGCCGGCCTGTTCGGGGCGGTCTGCGCGCACGAGCTTGGCCGGGCGGGACATGACTGCCGCATTGTCGAGAAGCGTGACCACATCGGCGGCAACATATTCACACGCTACGACGCCGAGGCGCAGTGCCACGAGCATGTCTATGGCGCCCACATCTTCCACACCAATTCGGATCGCATCTGGGACTATGTCCGGCGTTTCGCCGACTTCAACGGCTATACGAACAGGGTGAAGGCGCGTAGCGGCGCGACGATCTTCAGCTTTCCGATCAACCTCATGACCATGCACCAGCTGTTCGGCGCCAGCACGCCGGAGGCGGCGCGGGCTGCCGTCGCGGCGGATCTTGTCCCGTGCGACCAGCCGGCCAACATGGAGGAATTCTGCCTCTCGGTCATCGGCCGGACGCTCTACGAGACGTTCATCAAGGGCTATACGACGAAGCAGTGGGGCCGCTCGCCGCGGGATCTCCCCGCCGACATCGTCAAGCGCCTGCCGGTGCGCTATGACTTCAACGACAATTATTTTTCCGACCGCTATCAAGGCATTCCGGTCGGCGGCTACACGGCGATGGTCGAACGGATGCTCGGCGATACGCCGGTCGAACTGGGCGTCGACTTTCTCGCCGACAGGGACCGGCTGACGGAGCTTGCGGACCTCGTCATCTACACCGGCTCCATCGACAGCTGGTTCGATCATGTGTTCGGGCCGCTGGAATACCGTTCGCTGCGGTTTGAACGGGAGCTGGTCGACACGCCCGATTTTCAGGGCAATGCGGTGATGAACTATGTCGATGCGGGCGTGCCCTTTACCCGTATCCTGGAGCACAAACATTTCGACATGCATTATGCCGCGGAGAAGAGCTTGATCACGCGCGAATATCCCGCCGAGTGGACGCCGGGACAGATCGAATATTATCCAGTCAACGATGCAAGGAACATGGCCATGTTCGAACGCTATCGCGCGCTTGCCGCCGGCCTGAAGGGCAAGGTGCATTTCGGCGGCCGGCTGGGCGAGTATCGTTATTACGACATGCATCAGGTCATCGGCGCCGCGCTCGCATTCTGCGAACGGGTGACGGGCAAGACGGAGCAGCGCGCATGACCGGCAGCACCCAGGCGGGCGCACCGCAATGGTCGATCGTGCTGGCCTATTACAACGAGGCCGACTTCATCGTCGAAACGCTCCAGTCGATTGTCGCGCAGGCCTATCGTCCTTTCGACCTCATCCTCATCGACAATGCGTCAAAGGACAATTCGGCCGAACTGGCGCACCGTGTCGTCGACGGGGTGCCGGGCATCAACGCCATATTCCTGCATCAGCCGGAACCGGGGCAGATCCATGCGCTCAACATGGGCATCGCGACTGTGCGCACGCCCTATGTCGCGATCTGCGATGCGGATACCCACTATCCGCCGCAGTATCTGGAGCAATGCGCCCTTGCGCTTCGGCCAGACAATCCCGGCGTCGTCGGCGTCATGGCGACGGACATCTACGGGCCGCCCGGCGGCGCCCGCGCGCTCCTGCACCGGGCGCATGTGTGGCTGATCGCACGGTTGCTGCGCAAGCAGACGCATACCGGCGGCTATGCCTATGCCTTCCGCACGCAGGTGTTGAGAGACATCGGCAGCTATGACGTCAAGCACTGGCCCTATGTGCTCTCCGATCATGAGATTGCGCACCGGGTGCTGAAAAAAGGCTCGCTCGTATATCCGTTCGGCCACTGGTGCATGCCGTCGACGAGGCGACCCGACGACCCGAGCGTGCGCTGGTCGCTTGGCGAGCGGCTCCTCTATCATGCGACACCCCATGCGCTGAAGGATTGGTTCTTCTACAGCTTTCTCGCCCGGCGGTTCGAGGCGCGGCGCATGAAGCAGACGAATTATCGCGTGCAGCCCTGGGAGAAGAAGGACGGGGAGAAGGCGGATTGACCGGGCAGAGCGCGGCCAGGCCCAGCGCAAAGATCGCGGTGTTCATCCCCTCGCTGCAGGGGGCGGGGGCCGAGCGCATGGGGCTGCTGCTCGCCGAGACGCTGGTTGAGGCGGGCTATGCGGTCGAGATTCCGGTTGCCTGCGTGACCGGATCGCTGGTTGGCCATGGCATCGCCGCGACCCATGTCGTCGACCTCAAGGCACCCAATGAGCTGCTCTGCCTGCCGCAATTCCTCCGCTATGTGGACAGGTCGAAGCCCGATCTCGTGGTCGCCATCGTGCATACCGCCAAGATGACCGCAGGGCTGGCGCGAAAGCTGCGCCCCGGCCTCAACGTCATCCTGAGCGTGCGCCATGATCTGCCGACGCATCCCTTCTGGCTGCGCCGCCTGTTGGGCTACGGGTTCGAACGGTGGCTCTACAAGGGGATTTCGCGCGTGCATGTCGTTTCTCGCGACCTCATTCCCCAGGTGGTCGAGCATTTCGGCATCGAGCAATCGCGCGTGACGGCGGTCTACAATCCCATCCGCAAGTCCTCGGCCATTGGTGACATCGCGCCTGAACATGAGGCGTTGTTCGACAGGCCTGTGATCATGACGGCCGGGCGGATGGTCGAGCAGAAGGATCAGAAGCTGCTGATTGAGGCGTTTCATCGCGCCGGTCTTGCCGGCAGGGTGAGGCTCCTCATCCTGGGCGAAGGGGTCAAGCGACCCGAGCTGGAGCGGCAGGTCAGGCAGCTCCAGCTCGAGGACAGCGTCGCGATGCCGGGTTTCGCCATCGACGTGCGCCCTTATATGCGCCGGTCGATCGGCTTCGTGCTAAGCTCACGCAGCGAGGGGCTGGCCAATGTCCTGCTTGAGGCACTCGACTCCGGCACCGCCGTTGCGTCGTTCGACTGCCCGGTAGGTCCGCGCGAGATCCTGTCCGACGGACGGCTGGGCAGGCTCGTTTCGCTCGGCGATGTCGAGGAGCTCGCCCAGGCCATGCGCGACATGGCCGATGGCACGCTGACGCCCCCGGATCGCGGGGACGTCGCGTGGCTGATGGCCGATTTCCAGCTCGACGCGGTCAAGCGCCGCTATGTCGAGATGGTCGAGCGGGCGCTAGTGGAGACATAGCAGCTTCCGCTCAGTCGCTCTGTTTCTCGAACGCCGCCGTGATTTCCAGCGTGACCGGATCGGGCACGAACATCAGACCATAGCCCATGCCAAAATCGGCGCGGTTGATCCTTGCGGTCGCATGAAAGCCGACGGTCGGCTTACCGCCAGCCTGCGGCACGCCGGTGCCTGCGCCTGCAAAGCGTGCGTCCAGCGTGACAGGTTTGGTTATGCCTTTGATAGTGAGGTTGCCCGCGATGGTCGCTTTGCCGCCGTTCGCGGTCACCGAGGTCGAGACGAAGCGCGCCTCGGGGAACTTGGCGGCATCGAAGAAATCGGGGCCGAGCATATGCTTCTTCAGGCCCTCGCTGACTACCGCAAGCGACGTGATCGGAATGGTTACGTCGAGCTTAGCTGCGGACGGCTTCGCGGGATCGAGCGCGAGCGTGCCCTTAACGTCCCCGAACTGACCCAGATAGTCGTTGAAACCGAGATGGTTGACGCGCCAGCCGACCAGCGTATGAGCAGGGTCTGTGGCGTAGGAGCCCGCGACGACGCGGGACATATCCGCTTTGCCTGGCGGTTCTGTGGGCATCTGCTGGGCAACGATCGGCACGGAGATGGTTGCGGCCAGCGCGACTGCCGCCAGACAGGTGTATTTAGGCATGATGCTCGTCTCCCTCTTCCCGCCCGTGCCGCTGACCATATACGGGCGCCGCGGAATGGGAAGAGGGTTCGACGAAGTCGCGGACACGCCGCCGCAGCGGCGCGCCGGTACGATCAGTTCTTGTCCTTGTCGACCAGCTTGTTGGCGCCGATCCACGGCATCATGGCGCGCAGCTGGCTGCCGACCTGCTCGATCGGGTGAGCGGCGGCGGTCTTGCGGCTCGCCTTCAGCTCCGGCTGGCCAGCACGGTTGTCGAGCACAAAGTTCTTGACGAAACGGCCCGCCTGAATGTCGGCGAGCACCCGCTTCATTTCCGCCTTGGTTTCGGCGGTGATGATGCGGGGGCCGGTGGTGATGTCGCCATATTCGGCGGTGTTGGAGATCGAATAGCGCATGTTGGCGATGCCGCCCTCATACATGAGGTCGACGATCAGCTTCACCTCGTGCAGGCACTCGAAATAGGCCATTTCCGGCGCGTATCCGGCCTCTACCAGCGTCTCGAAACCCGCCTGGATCAGATGGGTGAGGCCCCCGCACAGCACCGCCTGCTCGCCGAAAAGGTCCGTCTCGCATTCCTCGCGGAAGTTTGTCTCGATAATGCCGGAACGGCCGCCGCCGACGCCGCTCGCATAGGCCAGCGCCACGTCATGCGCGTTGCCGGTCGCGTCCTGATGCACGGCGATGAGGCAGGGCACGCCGCCGCCACGCGCATATTCGGAACGGACAGTGTGGCCCGGCCCCTTGGGGGCGATCATGATGACGTCGATGTCCGCAGGCGGTTCGATCAGGCCGAAATGGACGTTGAGGCCATGGGCGAACGCCAGCGCCGCGCCGGGCTTCATCCGGCCCTTGATGTCATTGTCCCAGATCGCCGCCTGATGCTCATCGGGCGCGAGGATCATCAGGATGTCGGCCCAGCCGGCGGCCTCGGCATTGCTCATCACCTTGAAGCCGGCGCCTTCCGCCTTCTTTGCGGTGGCGGAACCGGCGCGCAGCGCGATCGCAACCTCCTTGACGCCCGAATCGCGCAGATTCTGGGCGTGCGCATGACCCTGGCTGCCATAGCCCACGATGGCGATTTTCTTGTCGGTGATCAGATTGAGATCGGCGTCGCGATCATAGAATATGCGCATGGATACACTCTCTTTCGCTGTGCTTGCCCGGCCGTGGCCGAAACGGAAAAGGACAATGGGATTCAGGCCGCCTTTGCGCCCCGGGTGATGCCGACAATGCCTGTCCGGCCGACTTCGACGAGCCCGATTGCCCGCATGAGGTCGATGAAACTGTTGACCTTGTCGGTCGGCCCGGTGATCTCGAAAATGAAGCTTTCGGTCGTGGTGTCGACTGGCCGGGCGCGGAAAATGTCGGCGACCCGCATCGCTTCGTCACGCGCCGCGCCGGTGCCCGCGACCTTGACGAGCGCCAGCTCGCGCTCCACGAACGGGCCGTTCTCGGTAAGATCGACAACGCGATGGACGGGCACCAGCCGGTCAAGCTGCGCGATGATCTGGTCGATCACGCGCGGTGGACCGTTGGTAACGATCGTGATCCGGCTGACGCTGTGATCGACACCGATGTCCGCCACCGTCAGGCTCTCGATATTATAGCCGCGCGCGGTGAACAGGCCCGCGATCTTGGCCAATATCCCCGCCTCATTGGCGACGGTGAGCGACAGCACGTGCCGCTCCGACTGTTCTTCGCGAATCTGCATCAGACGTGATCCTCTTCCTCCGGCGGGGTCTGGCCAGTGGTCGGCTCGGCGGGCGGCGCCAGCGAAAGCATCCCGGTCATCGCGAAATGCCAGCCGCCCGGCGCACGATGCGCGATACGAATGGGCACGCCGAGCAGCGCATCATGCACCTTGCCGAGATGCTCGCCCACATAGCGCGGTGCTATCAGCACGGTGTCATAGTCACTCTCGTTGAAGGTGAACCATGCGTCCAGATCGACCAGCCATTCATCGCTGTCGCGCATGTGATCGTGGGTTATGCCGAGGAGATCGGGCGAGGCGTTCTCCCGCTCGAAATCGAACGGTTCGGCAACATGGACGCGAAGGCGCAGGCTTTCAGTCATCACACAAGGGCCTTTGCCTCGTCATCCATCGTGCCGGAAACCTGGCTGGGATCGAGCACCATGTCGGTATGCGCCGCCCCCGACAGGATCATCGGGAAACAGTTTGACAGTTTCGCAACGCGGCAGTCGACCAGCACCGGCCCCGGCGTCTCCAGCATCTGCGCGATGCCGGGCGCCAGTTCCTGAATGCCCTCGATCCTGATGCCGGTCCAGCCATAGGCCTCGGCCAGCTTCACAAAGTCGGGCAGGCTGTCCGAATAGCTGTTGGAATAGCGGCTCTCATAGGTGAGTTCCTGCCACTGGCGGACCATCCCCATATATTCGTTGTTGAGGATGAAGACCTTGACCGGCAGGCGATACTGGGTGGCGGTGCCCAGTTCCTGAATGTTCATCTGAATGGAGGCATCGCCCGCGATGCAGATGACAAGGCTGTCCGGATTGGCGATCTGCGCGCCGATGGCGGCAGGGAAGCCATAGCCCATGGTGCCAAGCCCGCCGGAGGTCAGCCACTTGTTCGGCGCGTCGAAGCCAAAATGCTGCGCGGCCCACATCTGATGCTGGCCGACCTCGGTCGTGATGATGACGTCCTTGGCGCTGCGCGTCGCCGTATAGAGATCGGCGATCGCGCGCTGCGGCATGATCTCCGTTCCGGTTTCCGGATAGTCGAGACTTCGGCGCGCGCGCCAGCCTTCGATCCGCGCCCACCATTCCGCGTGGTCGGGGCGGTCGGCGCCAGCGCGGCGGTCCATCTCCGCCAGCATGGCGACCACAGCCTGCCCCGCATCGGCGACGATCGCGAGGTCGACCGCGATCGTCTTGTTGATCGAGCTGCGGTCGATATCGACGTGGATCTTTTTCGAGTGGGGCGAAAAGGCGTCAAGGCGCCCGGTTACCCGGTCGTCAAAGCGCGCGCCCAGCGCCACGATGAGGTCCGCCTTGTTCATCGCCATATTGGCTTCGTAGGTGCCGTGCATGCCGAGCATGCCGAGCCACTGCGAATCGGAAGCGGGGAAGGCGCCAAGGCCCATCAGCGTGGACGTGACCGGGCAGCCAAGCCGCTTGGCCAGCGCGCGAAGGGCCGTGCTGGCCTCCGGCCCGGCATTGATGACGCCGCCGCCAGTGTAAAGGATCGGGCGCTCCGCCGCGAGCATCATGTCCACGGCGGCGCTAATCGCCGCCGCATCCAGCTCGGCGACCGGGCGGTAGCTTGCGCGCGCTGGTGTTTCCGGGCGCTGATAGGGCGCGGTCGCGACCTGCACGTCCTTGGGGATGTCGATCACGACCGGGCCAGGCCGCCCGGTGGTCGCGATATGAAACGCCTCGTGCACCGTCGCGGCAAGCTGCGCGGGGTCTTTCACCAGATAATTGTGCTTGGTGCAGTGGCGGGTGAGGCCGACCGTGTCCGCCTCCTGAAACGCATCGGTGCCGATGAGGTGTGTCGCCACCTGGCCGGTGATGACGACCATCGGGATCGAATCCATCAGCGCATCGGTGATGCCGGTAATCGCGTTGGTAGCGCCAGGCCCGGAGGTGACCAGCACAACGCCGGGCTTGCCGGTCGAGCGGGCATAGCCCTCCGCCATGTGCGTCGCGCCCTGCTCGTGCCGCACGAGGATATGCCGGATCTGCGGGTGATTGTAGAGCTCGTCGTAAATGGGCAGCACCGCGCCGCCGGGATAGCCGAACACGACCTCGACGCCGAGATCGACGAGGCATTGCGACAGGATCTGGGCGCCGCTCATTTCGGCCACGATATCACTCCAGGGTTCGGGCGGCTCAGGCTCTGCGCCAGAGCAGCCATTAAGGCAAGGCGTGCGCCACTACTGGACCGAATATTATCTGTCAAGGCGCTATTTAGTAATTAAATTACAATACTGTCGTGCGCATCGTAATAAGACATCTCGTCGACCCTGGGCCACGCTGCGGGCGGCTGGTGCGCGAACCACGTATATTGGCGCTTGGCGTAATTGCGCGTCGCCCGCGTGACCGCTTCGGCCATGGTGTCGCGGTCGATGCTGCCCGCAAGCCACGCAGATATCGGGCGCACGCCGATCGCCCGCATGACCGGCAGGGGCGATGGCAGGCCGCGCGCCACAAGCGCCCGCACTTCGTCCGCAGCGCCCGCCGCCATCATCGCCTCGAACCGCGCGTCGCATCGCGCGTAGAGCCAGGCGCGGCTGGGCAGCAGGAGGAGAGGGCGCAGATCGACGGCGCCGCCGATGCCGCCCTCGCGCTGTTCCTGCCACGCGGCGATCGGCCGCCCGGTCGAGCGCACCACCTCCAGCGCGCGCGCGACCCGTGTTGTGTCGGCCGGGTTGAGCCGATGCGCGGCCGCCGCGTCCTCCTGCGCCAGCGCGGCATAGGCCTCCTCGACCGGGAGAGCCCGCACAGCCGCGCGGATCGCGGGGTCGATCTCCGGCACTGGCGCGATGCCGTCGAGCAGGGTGCGGACGTAGAGCCCCGTCCCGCCGACCAGTATTGGCACGCGGCCCTCCGCATGAGCGTCGACGATCGCCGCCTTGGCCTCACCCGCCCAACGCGCGGCGGAGCAGGCCTCCGCGCCGTCGATATGGCCGAACAGCCGGTGGGGCGCGCGTGCCATCTCGGCAGGGGTCGGCCGCGCAGAGAGAATGGCGAGATCGGCATAGACCTGGCTCGCATCGGCATTGATGATCGTGCCGTCGATCCGCTCGGCAAGGCGAAGCGCGAGTGCGCTCTTGCCGCTGGCGGTCGGCCCGGCAATAAGCGCGACCGGCCTGTTTGCCGCCTTCACGTTCAGGAAAGTCGTAGCCACCATGTTCATCGCGACCCTTATCGCCCCCGGGGCGCTCAGTCATGCCGATTGCGAGGCGGCAGTCGCGGCGCTCGGCGTTGCCGGTTGCGCGCCCGTCGCGCTCGACTGGATCGACGAAGGGGACGCGGCGGACATCGGCTTCGCCGCCGATCCGGTCAAGGCGCGCGCGGCTCTCGAAGGCCTTGGTCTTGCCGCCGACATTGCGGTCCAGCGCGCGACCGAACGGGATCGGCGCCTGTTGGTGGCGGACATGGATTCGACGATGATCACGGTCGAATGCATTGACGAGCTGGCTGACTATGCGGGCATCAAGCCCCAGATCGCGGAGGTGACCGAGCGCGCGATGCGCGGCGAGCTCGACTTTGAGGCGGCGCTCGACGCGCGGGTCGCGCTGCTCAAGGGACTCGAAGAGAGCGCGATCGACCGCTGCCGCGCGGAACGGGTGCGCCAGACGCCGGGGGCGGCAACGCTCATCAGCACGTTCCGCGCGCGCGGCGGCTATGCGCTGCTGGTGTCGGGCGGTTTCACCCGCTTTGCCGAGCCGGTCGCCGCCGAGATCGGATTCGATGCGGCCATAGCGAATGTGCTCGACATTGTGGATGGGCGGCTCGGCGGCACGGTCGCGCGGCCGATCGTCGATGCGGCGCGCAAACGCGCGGAGCTTCTCACGGCGGCTGAACGTCTCGGCGTTGATGCAACGCAGGCCATCGCCATCGGCGACGGCGCGAACGACATTCCGATGATCGAGGCGGCGGGACTGGGGATCGCCTTTCACGCCAAGCCCAAAACACGCGCCGCCGCCGACGCCGCCATTGACCATGGCGACCTGACCGCCGTGCTCTACATGCTGGGCGTGCCGAAAGCGGAGTGGGTGGTCTAACCCCGATCCCGCGCCTTCAGCATGCCGGGCGCGATAAAGCCAATCGGATCGACGGCATTGGCCTTCTGCTTGAGCGTCGCCTCGATCGCCTCATAGTCGCGCTCCATCTCGGGCGTGACAGAGGCGCGGACATCCTCCAGCGCCGCGTTGAAATGCCGCATGCCGATGGTCTCGGTCGAAAGCGACTCGCGCAGCGCATTCAGACCCGCGCGGCGGGTGAGGTCCTCCAGATCAGCGCCGGTGAACCGCTCAGTTCGGGTCGCCAGTGAATCCAGGTCGACATCATCGCCCAGAGGCATCCTGCCAGTGTGGATGCCGAGGATGTGCCGCCGTCCCGCCTCGTCCGGCACGCTCACATAGATGAGCTCGTCGAAGCGGCCGGGGCGCAGCAGGGCAGGGTCGATGAGGTTCGGCCGGTTGGTGGCGCCGATCACCGCGACCGACTGAAGTTCCTCCAGCCCGTCCAGTTCCGCGAGGATGGTGTTGACCACGCGCTCCGTCACCTGCGGTTCGCCGAGGCCGCCGCCGCGCGCGGGGACGAGGCTGTCGAGCTCGTCGATGAAGATCACCGTGGGCGATACCTGCCGCGCGCGGGCGAACAGGCGGGCGATCTGCTGCTCGCTCTCGCCATACCACTTGGACAGGAGATCGCTCGACTTCACCGCGATGAAGTTTGCCTCCGCCTCCCGCGCCGCCGCCTTGGCGAGCAGCGTCTTGCCGGTGCCGGGCGGACCATACAGAAGGAAGCCCTTGGCCGGGCGGATACCGATGCGCCGGAAGGCCTCAGGGTTCTTGAGCGGCAGTTCGATCCCCTCCCGCAGGCGACGGCGGGCGGCATCCAGCCCGCCAACATCCTCCCAGCGGACATTGGGCACCTGCACCATGACCTCGCGCATGGCAGAGGGCTGGACTCGTTTGATGGCGGCGAGGAAATCCTCGCGGGTGACCGAGAGCTCGTCGAGCACCTCCGGCGGAATGGTGCCTTCCTCCAGATTGAGGCGTGGCATGAAGCGACGCACCGCCTCGATTGCTGCCTCGCGCGTGAGCGCGGCAAGATCGGCGCCGACAAAGCCATAAGTGGTGCGCGCAAGTTCGCCGAGATCGACCGCCGGCCCGAGCGGCATGCCGCGTGTGTGGATGCCGAGGATTTCGCGCCGCCCGCGCTCGTCCGGCACGCCGACGATGATCTCGCGGTCGAAGCGGCCTGGACGCCTCAGCGCCTCGTCAATCGCTTCGGGGCGATTGGTGGCGGCGATGACGACAAGATTGGTGCGCGGCTCCAGCCCGTCCATGAGGGTGAGGAGCTGGGCGACGAGGCGCTTTTCCGTTTCGCCCTGCACCTGGCCGCGCTTGGGCGCGATCGAGTCGATCTCGTCGATGAACAGGATGCTTGGGCTCGCCTTGCGGGCCTCGTCGAAGATCTCGCGCAGGCGCTTTTCGGATTCGCCATAGGCCGATCCCATAATCTCCGGGCCGTTGATGAGAAAGAACTCGGCGTTGCTCTCGTTGGCGACCGCGCGGGCAAGGCGGGTCTTGCCGGTGCCCGGCGGACCGTGGAGCAGAACCCCGCGCGGCGGATCGACACCAAGGCGCTGGAACAGCTCGGGATAGCGCAGCGGCAGTTCGACCATCTCGCGCAGCTGGTCGATCGTCTCGGCCATGCCGCCGACATCGTCATAGGTGACATCGGCGCGGCGGCTGTCGCGCGGTTCCTCATATTCGGCGCGCAGTTCGATCTCGGTCGAGGCGTCGATGACGACATAGCCGCGCGGCACCGTCGATATCACGGTCAGGCGGATTTCCTGCAGCGCATAGGCTGGCGCCGAGAACATCTGGCGCAGCTGCGGGGGCATGTTGCTGCGATCGACCTGCTGCTGGCCAGCGGTGGCGACCACATCGCCTGCCGCGACCGGGCGCCCGGCAAAGACCCGCTTCAAGGCATCGGGATTGCCGCTGAGGCGCAGATTCTCCTGAGCGGGGGCCAGGACAATGCGCTGGGCCGGGCGAACCTCCGCACGCGCAATGGTCACAAAATCGCCTGAGCCGACCTCCGCATTGGCGCGCTGAAGGCCGTCGATGCGGATGAGGTCGAGCCCCTCGTCCTCGCGATAGGACAGAACCGCCCGCGATACGGTGGACCGTTTGCCGACGATCTCGATGGGGTCGCCCTCGGTCAGCCCAAGCTCCTGCATCACGCTCGCCGGGACGCGGGCGAGTCCGCTGCCGCTATCCTCCGGTCGGGCATTGGCGACCTGGATCTTGCGCGTTCTGGTCAGTGTCTCGGCCATGTTCCACCATAAACGGGTTGCGTGGTTTCGGGACAGATAGGATGCCGTCCGACGAACGCAAAGCCCGGCTGTTGGCGCGCTGGACGAATGTCTATTGGCGTCACCCCTGCAAAGCGCGATATGGTGCACTGCGAAACGGAACACTGGAGCCGATGCGAAGACTGCCGCCTCTTACCTCGCTGGAGGCCTTCATTCAGGTCGCACGGACCGGATCGGTCAAGGCGGCTGCGGTGGAGCTCGCGCTTTCGACCCCGGCGCTCAGCCGCCGTGTGCAATCGCTTGAGCGTTATCTGGGATTGACGCTGTTCGAGCGCAAACATCAGCACATGGAGCTCAATGCGGACGGTCAGCGCCTCATGGAGGAGATCGCGCCCGTCCTCGACAGCCTCTCGCTGGCGATCGACAGCGCGTTGAAGGGCGGGCGTGAGCTTCGGCTGAGGCTGAATGTTATGCCATTGTTTGCCAGTCAGCGACTCGTGCCTCATCTCCCGGAACTCAAGAAGGCGCAGCCCGATCTCCATCTCGACATTGATACCGGGGCGTTCACGCCCGCGCGCCTCGGCGACGGGATTGATGCGTCGATCGTTCTTGCGCGGGAGGTCGATCCGACGCTGCACATGGACGAGCTGGAGCGGGACGAAATCCATCTGCTCGTTTCGCGCAAACGGCAGGAAGGCCCCAATCCGGTGCGGCAGCCAGCCGACCTCGCCAGCGAGTCGCTGCTGATTCACAAGGACATGCCGGCGACCTTCGAAAGCTGGCGCATGGCGGTCGGCCTCGCGGAGCTGGAACCCCGGGCGGTGGAACAATATGACTCGGGGCAGCTGATCCTGGAGGCGGCGGCGCAGGGCCTCGGCATCGCCGTGATGCACGCCAGTCACCTCACGCACGCGAATGACGAGCGCCTGGTGCGGCTGTTCGACGTCCATGTCGAGAGCCCCTATCGCTATTATTTCGTCTGCCGTCCGCGCGCTCTCGATTCGCGGGCTGTCCGGCTGTTTCGCGACTGGTTGCTGAACGCGGCGATCTGACCGGCCATCCCGAACCCGTAATAATTTTGCGGGCGGGCGCCCACGGCGCCGGAGTTTGCCAATATTTTACCCTGTTCGGCCATGGTGCCTTTCGCAATCACGCGGAAAGGTACGGAAGAGATGCTCAGCTGGTTCGAAAAGACGGCGCCCATCCGGACGAAATTCAATTTTCTCCTCGCCATCCATGCGTTTTGGGGAGTCGTGGGAATCGGGGGCGCAGCCCTTGCGGCTTCCGGGGCCGGGGCGCTGGGCATCGCCGTTGCCGTCGCCGCGTTTGTCCTGTCGGCGCTGACCGTTGTTATCAGCGGGAAGCTCATCAGCGGGCCTTATGTTGCCACAGTGGAACGCATGGAAGCCCTGGCGGCCGGCGATTTCGCCAGCCGTTTCGAGCATGGCGATCATGGCGACTGCGTCGGCCGGATGGTGAGGGCAATGGCCACCTTCCGGGACAATGGCATGAAGGTGCAGGGTATGGCGTCGGAGCAGGACGCCGTTGTTTCGGTGTTCACCGATGCACTTGAAGCGGTCGCTGCCGGCAATCTTTCCTACCAGATCACCAAGAGCTTCGACGGCGACAATGAGCGGCTGCGCCAGGTCTTCAACGATATGGTTGTCGGGCTGGAGCGTGTCATATCGCAGGTCGCCGGTTCCGCGCAGAGCGTAAACACCGGCTCCAACGAGATCCGCGCCGCGTCCGAGGACCTCGCCCGCCGCACCGAGCAGCAGGCCAGCTCGCTGGGCGAAACCTCGATGGCGATGGCGCAGGTCACCGAAATGGTGTCGGAAACCGCGCAGGGCGCCGCCGAAGTGCGCGGTGCAATCGATGGCGCGCACAAGGACGCCACCGAAGGCGGCGCCGTGGTCGGCAAGGCGGTCAACGCCATGGACGCGATCGAAAAAAGCTCGCAGGAAATCGGGCAGATCATCAACGTCATCGACGGCATCGCTTTCCAGACCAATCTTCTGGCGCTCAATGCGGGCGTCGAGGCGGCCCGTGCGGGTGATGCGGGCCGGGGATTCGCGGTGGTCGCCAATGAGGTGCGCGCGCTCGCGCAGCGATCGGCCGACGCGGCCAAGGACATCAAGTCGCTCATCACCACCTCTTCCGAGCAGGTGAACGAGGGCGTGGCGCTGGTCGGCGAAACCGGCAAGATGCTCGAGCGGATCATGCTGCGCATCGGTGAGGTCAACACCCTCATCCAGGACATCGCTAAAGGCACCGAGCAGCAGGCGACCAACCTCAAGCAGGTGAACGAGGCGGTCAACGGCATGGACCGGATGACCCAGCAGAACGCTGCGATGGTCGAGGAGAGCACCGCCGCCGCGCGCAGCCTTGCGGCCGAGGCGGACGAACTGTCCGCCGTCGTCAGCCGCTTCCAGCTGAATAATGGCCGCGCGGTTTCGCGCACCACCACCCGCGCGACCGCGCCAGCAAGGCCCAAGGCACCCGCCGCCAGGCGCCCGGCACCGCCGGTCGCGCAGGGCAATCTCGCGGTCAAGGCCGTCCCGGCTCCAGCGTCCGCAACGGAAACGGACGAAGACTGGACGGAATTCTGATCGCCGCGCCTTTGCGGGCGCGCGGTAGCGAGAATGGCGGTCGCAATCCGCCGATACGGACAGGAAGAGGCAGATGAGCGATCGCACCATAACATTGTCCGCGGATCTTGACCGCGCGAACGTGCAGAGCCTGGCGCAGGAGGGCGCGGAACTCGTCGCGTCGGGCTGCACCGTGCTCCGGCTCGACGGCGGTTCGGTAAGCCGGGTGCGGCTCTCCTCCGTCCAGATGCTCGCAAGCGCCGCGCGCACAGCGGCATCCGCTGGCGTGGGTTTTGAACTGGCCCGGCCTTCGACCGAGCTGGTCAAGGCTATCCGTCTGTGCGGCCTCGAAACACTCCTACTTTCGCCCGAAGGGAGCGAAGTGCAATGACCAACGAGGAAATCCTCAACATCTTCTTCCTCGAATGTGAAGAGGCGCTGGCATCGGCGGAAACCGGGCTGATCGACTGCCGCAAGGGCACGGCCAATGGGGAGACGGTCAACAGCATCTTTCGCTCGGTTCACTCCATCAAGGGCGGCGCGGGCGCGTTCGGCTTCACCGCGCTCCAGGCTTATACCCACAAATTCGAGACGGTGCTGTCCTTCGTCCGGGAGGGGCAAATTCCCCTCGGAGACGCACTGAACAGCCTGATGCTGCGCGCATTCGACGTTCTGACCGATCATGTGAATGCGGCGCGTGGCGAGGGCGATGTCCCTGATGACAGCGCCCTGTCGGCGGAGCTGGAGGACGTTGCCGCCAAGGCTGAGCAGGGTCTTTCGATCGAAGCAGGGCACGACGCCGCTCAGGCGTCTGGCGAAGAGATTGCCGCGGAGGCAGGCCCCGCGCTCGATTTCGATCTCGACGATCTTATCGGCGCTATCGAGGATGTGCCCGACGCCGAGCCGGCGGCTGGCGAAGCGCCCGCCGACTGGACGGTGCTTATCCGGCCCCGCGCCGGTGCGATGGCCAATGGCGGCGACCCGCTGCTCATGCTGCGCGAACTGGCCGATCTCGGCGGCCGCTGCACGGCGGTCAACCTTGAACATCTCCCCGAACTGCCGGCGTTCGATGCCGCCAATGCCTATATGGGCTGGACCTTCGTCGTTCCGGGCACCATCGACGAGGATCAGATCCGCGACATTTTCGATTTTGTCGGCGACGATGTCTGCCTTGAGGTCGTGCGTGGGCCTGCCGCTGAGGCATTCTGCCGCATGATGAGCGAGCCGCCCGAGGTTCTCGAGTCGGCGCCCCTGCCGCAGTCGGTGGCGATCGAGACCATCGAGATTGCCGCGGCGCCGACGGTTCAGGCCGCACAGGTTCAGGTCGCCCCGGTCCCTGCCGCAGCCGATGCCGCCGCTCAGGCGCCAGGCGTCGCGGCAGTCGCCGAAAGCGGTCGCAAGGTGCAGACGGCCGGTGGCCAGACGATCCGTGTCGATCTGGGCAAGCTTGACCGGCTGATCGACACCGTCGGCGAATTGGTGATCGCGCAGGCGATGATGGCCCAGCGGCTGACCGATCACGGCCTCGCGCAGATCGACGAGCTGGCGATGCTCGACCATCTCACCCGCGAGCTTCAGGACAGCGCCATGTCGATTCGCGCGCAGCCGATCGGTTCGGTCTTCAGCCGAGTTCCCCGCATCGTGCGGGAGCTCGAGGCGGAAACCGGCAAGCGCGTGCGCCTTGACGTGTCGGGCGAGCACACCGAGCTCGACAAGACCGTCGTCGAACGGCTTGGCGAGCCGCTCACCCACCTCATCCGCAACGCGATCGACCATGGTCTCGAGAAGGCGGACGACCGCATTGCCGCGGGCAAGTCGCCCGAAGGCACGGTGCGCCTCTCTGCCGAGCATCGCTCAGGCAAGATCCTCATCTCCATCTCGGACGACGGCGCGGGCATCAACCGCGAGCGTGTGTTCCAGAAGGCGGTGGAGAAGGAACTCATACCGGCGGATGCGCAGCTGTCCGACGAGGAAATCGACAATCTGATCTTCGCGCCGGGCTTCTCGACCGCCAAGCAGATCTCCAATATCTCCGGTCGCGGCGTCGGCATGGATGTGGTGCGCCAGAATGTGAAGGATCTGGGTGGCCGGATCACGATCAGCTCAACGCCCGGCAAGGGCAGCACCTTTACCCTGGCGCTGCCGCTCACCCTTGCCATCTCGGACGGCATGATCGTCCAGGTCGGCGAGCAGACGCTGGTCGTGCCGCTCGCGCATGTCGTGGAGAGCCTGCGACCGACGACCGATCAGCTGCGTTCCATGGGCAATGGCCGCCAGATGCTCGATGTGCGCGGCACATTCCTGCCGATCATCTCGGTACATGACCATGTCAATGGCGAGCCTTCGCCCAACAAGCCCGAGGACAGCGTGCTCATCGTCGTGGAGACGGAGGATGCCGGCTCGGCCATTCTTCAGGTCGACTCGATCCTCGACCAGCGGCAGTTCGTCATCAAGAGCCTCGAGACCAATTATCGTCCGGTGCCATGCGTCGCCGGTGCGACAATCCTGGGCGATGGCAAGGTTGCGCTTATCCTCGACGTCGATGCGCTTGTCGGCTCGACCGTGCAGTTCAGCAGCAACCAGAGGCTCGCTGCATGATCGCCGAAAAGCCTGCACAATTCGCGGCCTTTCCCGGGGTGAGCGAGCAGGTTTACTGCGCCAAGGACTTCGAGGCTGTGCGTGAGCTCATCTACCGCTCATCGGGCAATGTGCTTCCGCCGACCAAGTCGACGCTTGTTTACTCGCGCCTCGCGCCGCTGGTGCGCGCAAGCGGGCTTGGCACATTTTCCGCCTATCTCAGTGCGATCCGGGACGATCCCGCTCAACAGCACAAGGCGGTTTGCGCCCTGACCACCAATCATACGGCGTTCTTTCGCGAGGATCATCATTTCGATCATTTCTGCGCGGAGGTCCGCCCGGCCATGGTCGAGCGCCTGACGAGCGGCGGCGCGGCGCGCATCTGGTCGGCGGGATCGTCGAGCGGCGAGGAGGTATTCACGCTGTCGATGGTGCTGCTCGGCACCGACAAGGGCGAGGCGCGCAAGATCGCGAACGGCGATCTGGTTATTCTCGCAAGCGATCTGGCGGATCATGTGCTCGAAAAAGCGCGGGCCGCGACGTACGACGCCGACGCCATCGCCCCCGTGCCGCGGGCGCTGCGCGATCTGTGGATCAAAACGGATGCCCTCGGCAACGGACAGATGGTTCAGATGGTGCGCGACCTCGTTCGCTTCCGGGCACTCAACCTGCTCGGCGAGTGGCCGATGCGCCGACCGTTCGATGTGATCTTCTGTCGCAATGTGATGATCTATTTCGACCAGCCGACCAAGGAGCGTCTGGTCAATCGCTTCGCCGATCAGCTCGCGCCGGGCGGCTTTCTCTACATCGGCCATAGCGAGCGTGTCAGCGGTCCGGCCGCCGACCGGCTGCGTCTCGTCGGCAAAACAATATACAAGAAGGTGAGATAATGGGGATAAAGACACTCATCGTCGATGACAGCCCAACGATGCGGGCGTTGCTTCGCCTGCTGCTGGAGCGCGAGGGCGACATCGAAATCGTCGGCGCTGCCGCGTCCGCACAGGAAGCGCGCGGCATGATCCGGGAGCTGAACCCTGACGTGGTCACGCTCGATATCGAGATGCCGGGGATGAGCGGGCTCGAGTTTCTCGAGAAGATCATGCAGCTTCGGCCCATGCCGGTCATCATCGTCTCTGGGCTAACCCGCGATGGCACCAGCGCGACAATGCGGGCGCTCGAACTGGGCGCGATCGACTGCTATGCCAAGCCATCCGGCGCGGCGGGCGACCTTGTGAGCGCGGACGGCGGACGTCTTGCGAACCTCATCCGCGCGGCTGCGCAGGTCCAGATGCCCAAGAACCGTCCGACCGCGGTCGCGCCCGTCGTCGCCGCGCCAGTGCGCACAGCGCGCATATCCGGCGCTGACGCCATCATTGCGATCGGCGCATCGACAGGCGGGGTCGAGGCGCTGGGCAACCTTCTGCGCCGCTTCCCGGCCGACTGCCCCCCGACGCTCATCGTGCAGCACATCAACGGCCAGTTCGCCGAAGCCATGGCGGCGCGACTCGACAGCCAATGCGCGCCAAAAGTGCTGCTCGCCGATGCCGATCTGCCGATCCGGCGCGGTCATATCTACATTGCGCCAGGCAATGACCGGCATCTTACGGTTCGCGGCACCGAAGGGCGGCTGTCGTGCCGGCTGCGTCCCGGCGACCCGATTACGGGGCATCGCCCCAGCATCGACGCGCTGTTCCACAGCGTTGCGGAGGGCCTGCCGGGCCGTGCGGTCGGGGTTCTTCTGACCGGCATGGGCCAGGACGGGGCGCAGGGCCTGCTGGCGATGCGGCGGGCCGGTTGCCCCACCATCGCCCAGGACAAGGATAGCTGCGTCGTTTACGGCATGCCGCGCGCGGCCGTCGAGATCGGCGCGGCGGACTATGTGGTGAGCCTGCCCAATATCGCCGACAAGGCGCTCGGTCTGCTGGCGGCCTGACCCCATGCACATCGCCCCCATCCAACCAGATGCGCAGCAGCGGCGACGGGTGACGGTCATGCAGGGCATGGCCGAGGTCGCGTCCGAAACGGACATCGTCCTGACGACGGTGCTGGGCAGCTGCATCGCGGCCTGTCTCTACGATCCGGTTGCCCGGATTGGCGGCATGAACCACTATCTGCTGGCCGAGCCGCGCGACACCGGCACCGACGCGGACAGCGCCTATGGCATCTACCTCATGGAACTGCTCATCAACAGCATGATGAAGCGGGGCGCCAGCAAGGCGCGGATGAAGGCGCATGTCTATGGCGGCGCCAACATTCATCGCGGCATGCGCCCGATAGGCACGAAAAATGCCGAGCTTGCTGAACGTTTTCTAAACGCTGAGGGCATTATGATCACCAACCGGGACACGGGCGGGAGTGTTGCGCGGCGCGTCGACTTTCTCGCTGCGTCCGGCAAGGCGCGGTGCAGGCAGGTGGACAATTTGGCGGCACCGGCCGTCACGCCGCCGACGCCGCGCTCGGTTGGCGATGTCGAGTTTTTCTAACGGGAAGATCGGTCGAGGGAAGGGTATGGACAAGACGACGAGAATACTCACGGTCGACGACAGTCGCAGCATGCGCATGCTGCTGCGGGCGGCTCTGACCGAGCGCGGTTATGACGTGGCGGAGGCGGAGGACGGCATCGAGGCACTGGAGTGGCTCGAGACCAACAATGCGGACGTCATCATCACCGACATCAACATGCCGCGGCTCGATGGCTTCGGCCTGATCGAGCAGGTGCGGTCCGGCAACCGCCATATCGACCGCCCGATCCTGGTCCTGACCACGGAAAGTTCGGACGAGAAAAAGAAGCGCGCGCGTGACGCCGGGGCGACCGGCTGGATCGTGAAGCCCTTCGACGCGGAAAAGCTGGCAGCCGCAGTGCGCAGGGTGGCGCACTGATCGGAACCGGCTCCACGGGGGCCGGGCAGGTTGGAATATTAAAAAAGGGTTGAGCGATGCCGGACAAGACCAAAGTGCTGATTGTCGATGACTCCGTGACCATGCGTGCGCTGTTCACACAGGCGCTCGAGAAATCCGGCGACATCATCGTCCTTGACGCTGCGGCGAATGCCGACGAGGCGCGCGACCTCATCGCCAAGCTGCGGCCCGATGTCGTCACCCTCGACGTTGAGATGCCCGGCAAGAACGGCATTGATTTCCTTGAGGAGATCATGTCGACCAAGCCGCTGCCCGTCATCATGCTCTCTACCCTTACGCAGAAGGGTGCCGACATCTCCCTGCGCGCCATGGAACTGGGCGCCGTCGATTGCTTCCCCAAGCCCAAGCAGGCCGCGCCCGAGGAATTTGACAAGATTTCCGACAAGCTGTGCAAGCTCGTCATCGCCGCCGGCAAGGCCAAGGTGGAGAAGCCCAAGCCCAAGCCCGCGCCGCGCAAGGCCGAGCCGGACACCGGCTTCAAATGGAATGGCAACGTCATCGCCATGGCCGCCTCTACCGGCGGCGTGGAGGCCTATATCGAGTGCCTCGCCGGCTTCCCGTCCAACTGCCCGCCGACCATCCTCGTCCAGCAGATCGAGGAGGGGCTCGCGGTTGGCTTCGCCTCCAAGCTCAATCGCTCCATCGCCCCCGAGGTCAAGCTCGCCGAGGACGGCCTCAAGCTCGAGCAGGGCCATGTCTACGTCGCCGCCGAACCGCATGCCCACGTCGTCGTCGATCGCTGGCCGGGCGGCACCATCCGCCTGCTGCCGCGCGATCCGGTGAAAGGCTTCCGCCCGTCCGCCGACCTGCTGCTGGCTGCCCTTGCAAAAACCGCTGGTTCGCGCGCCATTGTCGCGATCCTGACCGGCATGGGCGAGGATGGCGCGATGGGCCTTGGCGCCATCAAGGCGGCGGGTGCGCAGACCTTCTGCCAGGATCCTGAAACTGCCCTCATGCGCGAGGCGATCGACGCCGCCATCGCCAAGGACCCCACCATCCGCCAGCTTGGCCTCGCCGACCTCAGCGTCGCGATGCTCGAATGCGCCGGGCTGGACAAGGCGGCTGCGTAATGATCCACGACACGCAGAGTTTTGCGGCGCCCGGCGCCGTCTTCCATGCCGATGACATGGTGCGCGCCCTTGTCGCCAACGAGCTTGATGCCCTGCGCGCAAAGCTCGAGGATGTCGGGGTGGAGCTGTGCCTCAATGCCGACGTCGCCGCGCGTCACGGGCCTTCGCTCCAGGGCATAGATGAGCTCGCCCAGCGCAGTCAGAACCTTGCGATGGTTCTGCGCGCGGACGCGATGGAAGGCGCCATCGAGGCGATCACGCTTGAGAGCCTCAAGGAGCGCCTGCTTGACGCGGTGACGGTCTATCTGGCCGAACTCGCAGAGCGCGAGGACCGCGCGAACCCCTGGACGCCCGTCTGAGCGTGGCGGTCGGTCCCTGTCGCTATTGACCGGGCACTGCTCCGCCCCTAACAGCCTCCGCGTCAACGGTGTTCGTGCTCTTTCCGAACGGATGGGGCACGGGTGAAAAGGGAAGCCGGTTTAAATCCGGCGCTGTTCCCGCAACTGTAACCGGCGAGTTCCGCCTCAACCAAAGCCACTGATCTTCCGGGGTCGGGAAGGCGAGGCCCTTCAGGAACGCATCAACCGGGAGCCAGGAGACCTGCCGCTGACCGTCTGTCCTTCGCCGGGTCGGGATGTGCCGGGCGAACGGGGCCATATTGCCTCGCGTGACGACATGGTGTGAACCGGGCGGCAAAGGGCGTCCCGGCGAGCCGGGTCGTCTCCGACGTCGCTGCTCGCCGTTCAGTCCGATCCGCCCCCATGTTGAGGGGTCAAGGACCATGCGTAATACAAGTATCTTCAATCTGTTATGCGGCGTCACTGCTGCCGTTTCTCCGATCGTCGCCCATGCCGAGGATCAACCGTCCGACATCGTCGTGACGGCCACCGGCATCGCCCAGCCGCGCGACGAGGTGGGCCACAGCATCACGGTGATCGACCGGGAGACCATCGAGCGACGCCAGACCGTCTCCATTGCCGACCTGCTCGCCACGACGCCGGGCGCGACATATACCCGAACCGGTGGCGCGGGAGCATTGACGGCGCTGCGCATCCGCGGCGGCGAGGACCGACATACGCTTACGCTCATCGACGGCGTCAGGATCAACGATCCATCCTCGACAGGCGGTGCCTTTGACTTCGGCAACCTGCTCGCGCTGACGGTCGACAGGGTCGAGGTGCTGCGGGGCGCAAACTCGGTGCCGTGGGGCAGCCAGGCGATCGGCGGCGTGGTCAATGTCGTGACCGCAGCGCCGACCGATGCGCTGGAGGCGAGGGCAAACGCCGAATATGGGTACAACGACGCCGTCTCGGTTACCGGCCATGCGAGCGGCAAAAGGGGTCCTATATCCGCGAGCCTCAGCGCGGGTTACTTCACGGACGAGGGCATCACCGCTTTCCGCTTTGGCCCGGAACCCGACGGCTATCGCCAGATTGCGGTGGCGGGCAACGTCGATGTCGCTCTGACCGAGGGCGTCGGCCTTGACCTGCGCGGCTACTATGCCGACAGCCGCCGCGACCAGGACGGGTTCCCGCCGCCGTTGTTCGATTTCGGCGATACGGGCGACTATGCCAAGACTCGTGAGCTGGTCGTTTACGCGGGCTTGCATGCCGAACTGTTCGACGGTGCGCTCGGCAACCGCATCGCCTTCACGCAGACGAATGTGGACCGGGACATCTACGAGCCCGAAACCCAGGCCGCGCCCACAAGCGCGTTCCGGGGGATCGTGCAGCGGATCGAGTATCGCGGTGAGGCGAAGATTGTCGACGCGCTAACCGCAGTCGTGGGGCTTGAGCATGAATTTGCCCGCGTCAACAGCGCCGCAGATCGAACCTCGACCACCGCGACGAGCGGCTTCGTGGAGCTTATCGGGCGGCCCGCAGCAGGTCTGACCATGACCGGGGGCGTCCGCATCGACGACTATCGGACCTATGGGACGAAAGCGATTTTCTCAGCCAATGCCGCCTGGCGATTGACTGACACTCTGTTGGTGCGCGCGAACTATGCGGAGGGGTTCAAGGCTCCCTCGCTCTACCAACTCTACAGCGCCTACGGCAATGTGAGCCTGGAACCCGAGACGGCCAAGAATTACGAACTGGGCGCGGAACTGAGGCTGGCGGGCGGCGCCATGACGCTGGGCCTTTCGGGCTACCAGCGCGATCTGGAACGCTTCATCGACTTCAACTTCTGCATCGGTCAGACCACTGGTATCTGCACCAACCGTCCCTTTGGCGTGTACGACAATGTGGGTCGCATACGGGTGCGCGGAATCGAAACCACGATGACGCTGAAACCTACCGATCGACTGACGCTGGATGCCAACTACAGCTACACCGACTCCGAAGACCGCGAGACTGGCCTGCCTCTGCTGCGCCGTCCCGATCATGTCGTGAACTTGTCGGTGGACTGGGCGGCGATGGATCGTTTCAGCATCGGCGGGGACATCAGGGCCGTCAGCGACAGCGAGGATTTCCGGTATCAGTTCCCCTTCGATCGGCTGGCGCTGGATGGCTATACGTTGGTCACCTTGCGCGCGGCTTTCGATATTGGCTCGCACGTCCAGCTCTACGGCCGGGTCGAGAATCTCTGCGATGCAGGCTATGAAACCGTGTCTGGATACGGAACCTATGGCCGTTCAGCCCATGTCGGGATAAGAGCGAAGCTGTGACGGCTTGGGCGCGCATCTGTCTCCTCATGCTCGCGGCGGCGGGCCTGACGAGCGGCTGCGCGCCGGGCTCTGGCGGGCAGGACGGAGCGCAGCTGCCGGATGGTCGGCCGCGCGTCATGTCGATGAACCCCTGCATCGACGCGATCCTGCTCGAGGTTGCTGACGCAGAACAGATTCTCTCGCTCAGCCATTTCAGCCGGGACGAGCGGGCAAGCTCCACCAATCCGGAGCGGGCGCGGCGCTTCCCGGCGAACTACGAAACGGCCGAGGAAGCCGTGGCAGTCAGGCCAGACCTTCTGCTGCTGGGGCCGCATGTCGCCCCCGCGACGGTCGCCGCGCTGGAAAATGCCGACATCCGCAGCCTCTCGGTCAACGTCGCGTCGACCATCGCCGAAAGCCGCGCGCAGGTTCTGACCGTGGCGCGCGCGGTTGGACAGGAGGAGCGGGGACGGGCGCTCCTCGCGCGGATCGACGCCGCGCTTCGGGCTGCCGCGCCGGGGGCGGGCGAGGCGCGCATTCCCGCGCTCATCCGCATGAGTGGCGGGCTTGTGCCGGGCGCGGGCACGCTGGCTGGCGAGCTGCTCGGGCGCGCGGGCTTCGAAGACATGAGCGCGCGCTATGATCTCAGGCCATGGGACATGCTGCCGCTCGAGCGCATGGTGGCGAGCCCGCCCGCGCTGCTGCTGACCGACAAGCCGGATGCGCGGGTGCCGCCCGGCGTCCGGGTCGCCGACTTTCCACAGCGGATGCTGTTCTGCGCCGGGCCAACGCTCATCGAGGCGGCGGGACGTCTGGCGGCGATCCGCAGAGCGATGGCTGGCGCATGAGATGCAGCGGGCGAATGGCCGCACTGGCGCTGCTGGTCGCGATCGCCTTCCTGTCGTCGCTGCTCGCGGGCAAGGTGTGGATCGCGCCCTGGACCATCGTGTCGGGGAGCCCGTCAGCCTGGATCATGGCGGAGCTTCGCCTGCCGCGCGGCCTGCTCGGCCTCGCGACGGGCGCGGGGCTCGGCATGGCCGGCGCGGCGCTTCAGGGTTATAGTCGCAATCCCCTGGCCGATCCCTCCCTGCTCGGCATCTCCGCGAGCGCGGCGCTGGGTGCTGTGGCGGCGATTTTCCTCGGCGCGGGCGGCTCGGTTGTGATCGTCGCCGGCGCCGCGATGCTGGGGGCGTTCGGGGCGGTGCTGCTGCTCGGTCTGCTGGCGGGTGCGAGCGCGAGCGCGGTGGCATTCATCCTTGCCGGCACGGTGCTGTCGTCCCTCGCGGGCGCCCTCACCGCACTCCTCATCAGCCTTGCCCCCAATCCGTTCGCGAGTTCCGAGATCATCACCTGGCTGATGGGCGCGCTCACCGACCGGGGATGGCGGGAGGTTGCATTTGCCGCGCCGCTCATCGCGCTGGGCTGCGGCGTGTTTCTGTCGTGCGGCCGCGCGCTCGATGCGCTGACGCTTGGGGAGGCGGTGGCGCGGTCGCTGGGCGTCGACCTCAAGGCCTTGCAGATCCGCCTTGCCCTGGCGCTGGCGCTGACCGTCGGGGCATCGGTGGCCGCCACCGGCGTTGTCGGCTTCGTCGGCCTGATCGTGCCGCACCTGCTGCGTCCAGTGTTCGGCGCCGAGCCATCGCGGCTGCTTTTGCCCTCTGCGCTCGGTGGCGCGGCGCTGGTGCTGCTGGCTGACGCGCTGGTGCGGTTGACGCCGGGCGGCGGCGAGCTGCGCCTCGGCATCGCGATGGCGCTCATCGGCGCGCCGTTCTTCTTTGCGCTGCTGGTGCATCTGCGTCGGGAGATGGCCTGACATGTTCGAGCTGTTCGATCTGTCGGTGTCACTCGGAGGCAGGACGGCGCTTGCCGGGATTGACGGGACGTTGCGGCGTGGGCGGGTGACGGCGGTGCTCGGCCCCAATGGCGCGGGCAAGTCCACCCTGTTGCAATGCCTCGCCGGTCTGCGCGCGCCCACTTCGGGCCGGATCATGCAGGGCGGGCGGCTGCTGGGCGACATCCCGGATCGCGAGCGGGCAAACAGGCTCGGTTATTTGCCGCAGGCGGCGCCGCTCCACTGGAATATCGGCGTCCGCGCGCTGGTCGCGTTGGGGCGCTCGCCCCGTCGAGGCCGCTTTGGCCCGCTTTCCCTGGCTGACGAGGCCGCAATTGACGCGGCGCTGGCGCAGGTGGATGCGCTGGGGCTATCCAGTCGGCTTGCGGGCACATTATCGGGGGGTGAGCTTGCGCGGGTGCATCTGGCGCGCGTGCTGGCGGGAGAGCCCGAGTGGGTGCTGGCGGACGAACCTTTCGCGGCGCTCGACCTTGCGCATCGGCTGGACCTCGCCGATCAGCTTCGCAACATCGCGGCCGAGGGAAAAGGTGTCGCCGTCGTGCTCCATGACATCGGCCTGGCCGCGCGGCTCGCTGACGACATCCTGCTGCTCGATCGGGGGCGGCTCGTGTCGTCCGGGACAGCCGAGGAGGTGCTGTCCTCCCCCCGCACCGCCGAGGTGTTCGGCGTGCGGCTGCTGCGTCATGTCGATGCGGACGGCAGTGTCGGCATTATCGCTGCACGGCGCTTCCCCTGAGCCGCTGAGGGGCTTAAGACGGGCGCATGGCACAGAGGTTCGACGTCATCATTTCGGGAGCCGGGCTGGTCGGGCTCACCCTCGGCATCGCGCTTGCCCGCGGCGGCGTATCCTGCGCTCTGGTCGACGTGGCTGAGCGGGCGATCCTGACGGCGGAGGGCTTTGACGGCCGGGTTTCGGCGATCGCGAGCGCCAGCTGGAAAATGTTCGAGGCGCTTGGCGTTGCCGGGCACCTCGCAGGGCGCAACTGCCCGATCGAGCGGATCTGGGTCAGCGAAGGCCTTGACGGCGGGGCGCTCGATTTCGCGCCCGATGCGAAGGACGGCGCGCTCGGCCGGATGATCGCCAACCGCGATCTGCGTTTGGCGCTGGATGCGGTCGCCGACCAGACCGAGGGTCTGGTGCGTTTCCAGCCCGACAGGGCGACGGCTGTCGAACGGAACCTCGACGGCGTGCGCATGACACTCGCGAGCGGGGCGGAGCTTGTCGCCTCGCTGCATGTGGCGGCGGAGGGCCGGATGAGCGCGACGCGGGAGGCGGCCGGCATCAGGGTCGCGCGCTGGTCCTATCGCGAGCGCGCGCTCGTGACGGTTGTCGATCACGCGCATGGCCATGACAACACCGCCTATCAGATATTTTATCAGCAGGGGCCCTTCGCATTGCTGCCGATGCTGCCGGGCAATCGCTCGGCGATCGTCTGGACGGTGCCCGAACGCCAAGCCCCGGCGCTGCTCAAGCTGTCCGGGCCGGGCTGGATCGCGGAGGCGCAGAAGCGGATCGGCGGCTTTCTGGGCGAGATCAGCCTGGCGGCGCCGATCAGCAGTTTTCCGCTTGGCTTTCACCATGCCGCCCGGATCATGGACACGCGCCTTGCCCTGGTTGGCGATGCCGCGCATGGCATCCACCCCATCGCCGGGCAGGGGGTCAATCTGGGCTATCGTGATGCCGCCGCCCTGGCCGAAGTCATCGTCGAGGGTATGCGCCTCGGGATGGAGGCGGGCGACGCCCAGCTGCTCGCGCGCTATCAGCGATGGCGTGCCCTCGACACGATGAGCGTCACCGTGATGATGGACGGTCTTGTTCGGCTGTTCGGTGCGCCCGGCCGCGCGGCTTCTGCCGCCCGGTCCTTCGGGCTCGGGACCGTGCAGCGC
This sequence comes from uncultured Sphingobium sp., assembly GCA_964529225.1. Lineage (GTDB taxonomy): Bacteria > Pseudomonadota > Alphaproteobacteria > Sphingomonadales > Sphingomonadaceae > Sphingobium. The sequence continues at coordinate 832 of CAZGVX010000006.1, read as the reverse complement.
CTCGCGCCGCTCAAGAAACGCTTCATGGCCGAAGCGCGAGGCGAGTCCGGCCCGCGCCCGCGCCTGCTGCTTGGCGAGGCCATTTGATCGCACTGGATGTCTCCGCCGGAATGCTGATGTTCCTCGGCGGGGCGGGGCTGGTGGCTGGCTTCATCGACGCTATCGCCGGGGGCGGGGGCCTCATCACCGTGCCCGCGCTGCTCGCTGCGGGATTGCCGCCGATCAGCGCGCTCGCCACCAACAAGCTGCAGAGCGTCTGGGGCGTGGCCATGTCCTGCTATCGCTTCTGGCGCGCGGGGCTCGTGGACCTGCGCGCCTATGGCTGGACGGGATTTGTCGTGTTTGCGCTGGCCGGTGGCGGTGGGCTGGCGGTGCAGGCGGTGCCCTCGGACCTTCTGGGGCGCCTCATGCCCGTGCTGATACTCGGCGTCGTCGCCTATGTCCTGTTCTCGCCCCGCATGACCGATGCCGATTCCCATGAGCGGCTGAGCCAGCGCGCTTATGCGCCCATTGCAGGGGTGATCGGTTTTTATGACGGCTTTTTTGGTCCTGGCGCGGGCAGCTTCTACACAACAAGCCTGGTCGCCCTGCGCGGCCACGGACTCGTGCGGGCGGCCGCAAACAGCAAGTTCTTCAACTTCATGAGCAATTTTGCCGCGACGATCCTGTTTGTCGGGGGTGGACACGCACTGCTGCTGCCGGCTGCCGTGATGGCCATCGGCGCGATTTCCGGCGCCTGGATCGGTGCGCATGTAGCGATCCGCTTCGGTGCGCGGGTGATCCGGCCGTTGCTGGTGGCGATCTCGCTGATCCTGACCGCCAAGCTCATTGT
>CAZGVX010000005.1:73172-78481 GCA_964529225.1 uncultured Sphingobium sp. | reverse complement strand
GTTGCTGCCTCCGTGCACAGCCACGCGACCGCCTCGGCTGCCCATTCCGCGGGAATGTGCTCAGACCAGTCCAGCCGGCTTACGGGATTGATGCCCGAATTGCGGATTTTCATCATCATGTCAGTGGCAACGGTGCCCGGGCTGAGACCGACCACCCGAACGCCACGCTCGCCGCTCTCCTTGTGCGCACATTCTGTCAGCTTCTTGGCGGCAATCTTGCTTGAACAATAATGGCTCCAGCCCTCAAGCGCGCTGTTCGCAGCGCCTGAGCTGATGTTGATTATCGTGCCGCCGCCCTGCGCTTCCATCACCGGGATCGCCGCACGCAGGCCATGATACACACCCTTGACGTTAATATCTATTGCGATGCCCCAAAGTCTCGGGTCGGAATCCGCAATGCGCGCGATGGGATCAATTACGCCCGCATTGTTGACGAGAATATCAAGCGAGCCATAGGTCGCAACGCAGTGTTTCACTGCCGCTTCAAAATCGTCGTAGCGACTGACATCGCAGGCAGAGGCGGCTGCAGTGCCGCCCTGTGCGACAATTTCCGCCGCAATGGTTTCGCATGCATCTCGCACACGCGATGTCAGCAGCACTGCCGCCCCGGCGGCCGCAAGGCGCCGTGCAGTGGCCGCGCCGATGCCGCGGCTCGCGCCCGTTACGAGCGCCACTTTGCGGGAAAGATCGATCATGATGTCCTCCATGGCAAGACTTGAATTTTCGCCGGGCGGCCAACTCGCGGCCTTCACCGCGCGCTGGCACGACCGGGCTGACTGGAAGTCACATCGCGGCGAACTGCTTTTCGACGGCTTTGTGGTCGGCCTTCCAGGCGGCGTAGAGCTGTACGGACATGGGATCCGGGAAGATGTCTTCGCTGTCGGCCTGCACGCCCGCAATGATCGCATCGGCCACATCGGCTGGCGCTGTCTTGGGCATATCGACCCCGGCCAGCATTTCGGTGTCCACCGCGCCGGGGAAAACCCCGAATACAGCGATCGCGCGGGACGCAAGGTCCGCGCGCAGCGCCTGCGTCATCGACCAGGCGGCCGCCTTTGAAGCGTTATAGACCGCAAGGCCAGGCATGCTGGCAAGTGCTACAAGCGTGAGCATATTGACGACAGCGCCGCCGCCATTTCGTTCAATAACGGGCGCGAACGCACGGGTCATATTCAGCGTACCTGTGAAATTCACCGCGAAATTCCGTTCGATCGCGGCGTTTTCGGCCTCGAGCAGCCCGCCAAAGTCCAGGACCCCCGCGTTGTTGACCAGCAGGGTCACATCGGGCGCCAGCGTTGCCAGCCCATTTACACCTTCTGCGTCCGTCACATCAATTTTCAGCGGGGAAACGCGCGACGGGTCAAGCGCAATCACGCTGAGAAGCGAAGTCGCATCGCGCGCGCCAGCATAGACCTTTGCGACGCCCGCCGCGAGTAACTTGCGGACGATTTCCTTGCCGATGCCCCGATTGGCACCGGTTACAAGCGCAACCTGGTTCTGCAATTCCATTGTTTGTCTCCCTACCGGAACTAAGGCGCGATGACGCGCCGCGGCGAGATATTCGTGTTGAAACTGCAAAAAAATAGGCCAAAACACATAACACCTTTGCTCAAATGGCAAAAGTGTAGGCCGGTCGGCAAATGGAACAGGCAGCGGAACCCATCACCCTGTCGCCCGCGGCGGACTATAGCGACATCGTCAAAGTCGAACGGTCCGGCGGCATCGCCTGGATTGGCCGTCACAGGCCAACGCCGCCGGCACATCGCGATCTACTTCAGTAAGTTGCCATAATATCGCTCGACAGCCTTCTGGTCCGCGCGCCAGTCCGCGTAAAATTTCGCTGCCCCGACGGGATAGATATCCTCGTCCCCGCGCGCGATACCAATCACGATATCGCGGGCCACTTCGGCCGGCTTGGCCTTCACCTTGTCCAGGCCCGCAACCATTTCCGTCTCGATCGTCGTTGGGAAGACATTGACGATCGATATGCCCCGGGGTTCGACATATGGACGCAACGACATTGCCATCAACCAGGACGCCGCCTTTGACGAGTTATAGGCAGCGAAGATGGGTGCGCTCACAAAAGCCAGGGCGCTCAGGATATTGACGACCGCGCCGCCGTCATTTGCCTCGATCACCGGGATGAAGGCGCGTGTGAGGTTGAATGTTCCGAAGAAATTGGTCGCCATGTTACGCTCGAGATGCGCCTGTGTCGTTTCGAGCGCGCCCGCAAAGTCCAGAACCCCTGCATTGTTGATCAGAAGTTGAACGTCACCGGCCGCAGCGACAGCGGCAGCGATATCCCCCGGCGCGGTCAGTTCAAGCTGAAGCGGAATTACCCGTCCAGGATCGAGCGCAACGGTCTGCGAAAGTTTTTCGAGACTTCTTGCGGTAGCATAAACCTTGCCGACGCCAGCATCGAGGAGTTCACGAACAATGTCGACGCCCAGACCCCGGTTTGCGCCGGTCACAAGTGCTACAGTGTCATTCAGTTTCACGATGGTTTCCTTCGAATGATTCAGAACTTGAAGCCGACTTCGACGCCATAGGCGCGTAGATCGCCAGGAGAAGCGAAAGTCCCGCCGAATTCCGGTGTAACGATTGCTTCCGAAATATATCTCTTGTTAAAGAGATTGTTCGCGTAGAGATTCAGCGTCATCTGCCTATATTCGAATCCGATCTGCGCATTGACGATCGCATAGGTGTTTCGCCGGGAATTTGTGAAATTTGCCGGAACGCCTTGAATGGTTGGAACGGTATTGTTCTGGACTGTGCTGAAATATGTCGGGCCTGTGACACGAAGATCGGCTTTGCCGTTGAATTTCAAGTCGTCGGTGACGGCAAAGTCAACTTGCGAGCCGGCATTGATTGTAAATTCCGCCGTAAACGGAGATTTGTTTCCGACGGTATAGGGGCGAGTGGAATTGGCCTTGATCTCGCTATCGGTATAGTTAGCCGAAGCGTATAGTTTCCAGGAAGGAGTAACCCGATAATCAAAACTCCCTTCAACACCCATGATGCGCACTTTGTCGATATTTTCAAGAACGCGCAGAACGCCGAACGGTCCTACGAAAAACTGAAAGACCTGCGCATTGCGATCGGTGGTGTAGTAACCCGCCACATCGAAATTCAGTGCGCCGTTCAGGCCGCGTCCCTTGAAGCCCGCTTCGAAGGAACTGGCTGTTTCCTTGCGGAAGTTGGAGTTGATCGTGATGCCGGAGTCGATCGTTGCGTTGAAGAAATTCTCGATGATCGCAGTGGCGCCATCCGCATTGAAGCCCCCGGCCTTGAAGCCGATGCCCCAGTTCGCAAACGCGCTGAAATCCGGCGAGATCTTGTAAGCGAGCGAAATCTTGGGCTGCAAATGTTCAAACGTGGCGGCCCTGGGCGCCAGCACGCCGGAAGGATTGTAGGCCGGGTCGAGCCCGGGATTGAGGTAGTAATTTGCGGGTTGGGTCGGCGTTCCGTTCGGAAAGCCGGTGAGGACGTTTCCGATATACAGTGTCCGGACGCCTGCGGGGATTGGGCTTTCCGACGTCCGGGCTTCGCGGTCATAACGCAGCGCGACGCCCAGTTTCAGTGACTTTGCAATTTCATAGTCAACCGAACCAAAGGCGGCATAGACGTCGGTCTTGTAGATGTTGTCGACCGCCGCTTCGGTCCGGGTTTGGGGATCGGCGGAGAAGCAGGCGTTGCCCAGCCGATTGGAGCCCGTGTCCAGCTGCGTGATCGTGCAGTCGCGGCGGTTTATGTGGAGATAATATCCGCCAAACACCCACTGCAGCGTGCCATTTGCGGGACTCGCGAGCCGGATTTCGGCGCTGAAATCCTTCTGACTGTGCTGCTCGAACAGGACGCCGTCGCATGTGGTGGGCGAATAGGGCGGAAGACTTGCGCCCCCGCCAATGCCGAACGGCGCAGCGACGGGGAAGCCTGCCAGCGCGGCACCCGTGGTCGCACAGGCTGGCTGCGCGGAAAAATAGCCGAATGCGGCGCCGGAGGGGTTGTCCGAATTCTGAAGATTCTTGAGATAGTTATATGCCACGTAGGCAGTGAGGGTCGCAAAATCGAAATCGTGCTTCCCTTTGAGTGAAATCTCGAAAGTCCTCTGATCGTTATTGGGATCTATGTTTGAAGTGTAAACAAATTCATGGCGATTGATGTCTTCGTTAAAACGCGGATCGCCGGTGATTTGGACGAGGGTGGGAATATTGAGTACAGCGTTGAAATTGATCGAATCGCCAATATATCGGCCATAGTTCGCTTTCAGATCGAGCTCGGTTCCTTGATCCGAGGTCCAGATCGCGCGGCCATACACATTCCACTGTTTGCTGCTGTCGACCGAAGATGCATCGGTGCTATTGCCCGGATAAAGCGTCTGGTTGAGCGCGGTGGGCAAGAATGTGTTGCGGTAAAATCCGTCGGTTTTCGCCCAATCGCCGGAAAGTGACACGCCAAGGTTCTCGCTGATGGGCCCGCTAACGAACCCGGCAACGCGATGGCTTTGATTGTTGCCGTAACTTGCGGTTGTCGAAGCTTCGAGGCTGTCGCCCGGCTTCTTGGTGGTGAGCACAAAGGCACCGCCGATCGCATTGCGGCCGTAGAGCGCGCCCTGCGGGCCTTTCAGCACTTCAACCTGCTGCAGCGCGCCCTGATTCTGGACGATCGCGGCGGAGTTCGACTTCTGGATGCCGTCCACGACCACAGCGACGTTGCTCGGCGCATCCCTTACGCCGTTGATCCCGCGAATGTTCACCTGAACGTCAGTCGCGTTGATGGCGCCGGTTATGATCGAGACGCCGGATGTCAGCTGAGTGAATTCCTTGCCGGTCCGGACGCGCGAACGCTCAAGCGCGTCCGATGTGAGGACCGAAACAGATGCCGGCACGTCGCGAAGATTTTCGCTTTTGCGGCGCGCTGTGACCAGGATTTCACCAAATTCGGCGCCGGGCGAGGCTTGGATTGCCTCGCCGCTGGTGCCTGGCGTCCCCGTCCCTTGCGCGTTTGCGACCTCTGAACCGAGGCCGGCGGAAGCGATCGCAGCAAGTGCCGTACCGGATAGAACTCGTGAAATTTTCATCGGACATCCTTTCCCTAAATCAACAGCGATGCCCGTGACTTCCGGACATTCTGCATGCAGATTGGAACCGATTGTCACAATTCTGTGTGCATTCGTCAACGCTTCGAGTCGATCCACCTGAAGGGATCGGCCGCATTCGGCGCGTTCGGGAGCGGTTTTTGGGCAGGCAATTTCGCCCGCAATGCCTTTTGTTCGCTCAGATTTCAGCCCTGGCAACACGGGACGGATT
>CAZGVX010000005.1:32640-73072 GCA_964529225.1 uncultured Sphingobium sp. | reverse complement strand
CGCAATGCCTTTTGTTCGCTCAGATTTCAGCCCTGGCAACACGGGACGGATTTCGGGCATTTGCAGGTGGCGCAAAAGTGTTTTGTTCAAGAGCCTGCTTTGCAGCCAGGTGAGAGACTGGCACCCCGATGATGATAGGGACCGTCCGGTTCGAATATCTCAATTGGATTAAAACAGGCCTATCTATATGCAGAAATGCCCGCACCTGTCAGGGTTGGCAGCCTCCGAGCAAGCAGGCGTTGCCGTGCAGGCGTTCGTTTGGCTCTCCCGGACTTCGGATTGCGGCGCAATGACGTCGAAGGGAATGGGCTTGGATGTCCTGCCACCCGCTGCGGGGCGTTGCGCCATGATCGGGTATGTCGCACCGGGCCGCAAGGGTGCGTTCCGGTCTGTTCGGATCGGTCGCTCGAAATCCGAAATGCGCCCTGTGCCGCGACCGGTCTCGATTGCATTCTCTCAAGGTTCACATCCCTCAAGGAGATTCCACCCATGACCCTCGACTTCACCATCCGCCTTCCCGAGGCAGCCGAGAGGACTGCAGATCGCCTGGGCATTGCCGATGCCGCCTATCTCTACGGCGCTGCCGTCGATACGATCGGCAACAACCCCGTTGCGCCGGGCGCAACCGACAGCGTGCTTGACGAGGCTGTGTCGCTGTTTGCCCAGGCGCTGCACAAGGATGCGCAGCTGCGCCTTTTCCTCGCCGGCCCGGATGGCCCGTGGCAGCCAATGGGCGATGGCGGGCCGGTGGGCTGCGCGCAAGCTGTGCGCGCTTACTTTACGGCATATGGCTATGTGGGCACCCAGCATCCGGTGGGCAATGTGCGGATTGCCTTTACCGGGCCGGATACCGCGATCGGCACATGCCTGATCCCGTGCTATCACTGGCTCGCGGATAATCGCATGCTGCTGGCGCCGGTCGACTATCGTGACGAGTTTCGCCGTGAGGACGGTGTCTGGAAAATCGCCCGGCGCGATGTCTTTGCGGTGCGCTTCTGGGTTGCTGAAGGCTATGCGCCCGATCCACTCGATCCCGCAATGCGGCGCCCGGTGTAACCGGCGCCTGGTCATTGGCCAGGTTTCCTTCCCCTGTCACGTCGCATCGGGCCGCCACGGCCCATGCAGATTTATCCCGCCGCCCGGATGTCGTGGAAACATGGCTCCGGAATTCGGGATGGCGCTTGACGCCATGCCCTGTTGCGGCGTTGTTGTTCGCACCGCGCCTGAGGCGGTTGGTTTGGGTGTGCCAGGTGGACATTGAGACGCTTCAACTGTTTGTCGATGTCGTGCGCCACGGCAGTTTCTCCGCCGTGGCCCGCGCGCGCGACGTCGAGGTCTCGTCGGTGTCGCGCGGTCTGGCGACATTGGAAGCCGAGCTTGGGGTGCGTTTGATCCAGCGCACGACGCGGCTGATGACGGTTACCGAGGCTGGCGAGGCCTTTTTCGAGCGGGTCATACCATTGCTCGATGCGTTCGAAGCCGCGCGGGAGGCGGTCAGCAATCGCCCTGACAACCCTTCGGGAACCTTGAAGCTGACAACGTCGGTCGCGTTTGGGCAACGTGTTCTGGTGCCATTGGTCCCAGCGTTCCGGGCGGCGTTCCCGAATATCAAGCTCGAACTGTTGCTGAGTGATACCAACGTGGACCTGATTGCCGAGCGGGTGGACTTGGCCATTCGGCTCGGGTCCAGCTATGGCGCGGGTGTCATCGGCAGCAAGTTGATGCCAACGCGTTTCCGCGTCGTTGCAAGCCCCGATTACATCGCGCGGGAGGGCGTGCCCGCGGTGCCCGGTGACCTTGCGAACAGATCCTGTCTGTTCTTCGCGCTCCCCGAATTTCGAACCCGCTGGCTATTTCGCCAGGGAGGGAAGATCCTCAAGGTCCCAGTGCATGGCGAACTTGTCGCATCAAATGCCCTTGCGCTGCGCGATTTTGCGATTGCCGGTCTGGGGCCGACATTGCTTGGCGACTGGCTCATCGGTCCCGACCTCGCGGAAGGCACGCTCGTCGATCTGTTTCCCGATCATGATGTAACGGCGACCACTTTCGACACGGCAGCATGGATACTGTATCCAAGTCGGAGACATCTGCCGGCGAAAGTTCGCATCGCGATCGATTTTCTACGCACAGCGATGCTGCCCAAAATGATAAGTTCCAGTGCCGTCTAATTTGCATTTGGCAGGGTGGTGGGCTGGAGAGATCATGCTGGACCTCGGGTAGCGCGGGGCCAATCAACCACGAAAATGGCCGATAGGCGATAATTTTATGGTTTTGAGGCGTATTTGCCAGCCCACGATCCGGAGGCGGGGGGTGTGGGCGGGCTTGGGCCGCGGGGCCGGGAGCGTCCGTGCGGCGGGCTGAGGCGATTTCGCGATCCCCACGCATTCCAAATGCCAAAAATCTGCATACAGATATTGACACGGGCTGGGCCTTAATGGATATTACAAGGCGGCAGCGAGCGGCGAGTCCCGGTCATTACGGACTGAGCACCGAGGGTGGCCCTGAGTAAAATGCTCGAAATCTTGGAGGGGAGAAAAGATGGACGTCCAAATTCAGCGGGAAGTTGAAGGAGTCGATCGCCGCAAATCGAATGCTCTGTTTAATGATAACAAGTTAAAGCTCGGCATTTTTGGAATGAATTGCAATAATGGTTGCGCGATGACCACGGCGCCCGAGGGACATTATCTGACTTGGGACATCACCAAGAAAATCGCTGGCGCAGCAGATCGCGCGGGTTTCGAGGTTCTGGTGCCGGTCGCGCGTTGGCAGGGACTCGGCGGCGCGAATAATTTCAATGGCCGTAATTTCGAGACCTACACCTGGGCCGCCGGGCTGGCCGCAATCACCGACCATATCACGCTCACGACAACGTCGCATGTCCAGACAACACATCCTATTTTTGCTGCCAAGCAGGCCGCAACGATCGATCATATCTCGGGCGGGCGCTATTGCCTCAACATCGTTTGCGGCTGGTTTCAGCCCGAACTCGAGATGTTCGGCGCGCCGTTCATGCAGCATGACGCCCGCTATGACTATGCCGACGAGTGGTTTGAGATTGTGCGCCGCCTCTGGACGCAAGACGATCCCTTCAAATTTGACGGCAAATACTTCCAGATTCCCGACGCATTCGCGATGCCCAAACCGTTGCAGCGTCCGTTGCCACCTGTGATCAACGCGGGCGGATCGGAGCGCGGGCGAAATTTTGTCGCCGAGCATTGCGATATCGGCTACGTCATCCTCACCGACCACAACGACAAGGCCAAGTGCAGGGCTCAAGTTGCCCAGTATCGCGATCTCGCACGGGACAAATATGGGCGCGAGGTTCAGGTCTGGACCCATGCCTATGTGATCCAGCGCGATAGCGAGGCCGAGGCACGCAAATATTTTGAGCGTATTACTGGCGAGTTCGGCAATGAAATTGCCGCCGAAAATGCCGCCAAGTATCTGGGGCTCAGCTCCGAAATCATGCCGCAAGAAGCCTGGCAGACGTTCAAGTCGCATTTGAAAGGCGGCTATGGCGGTTACGGTATCGTGGGAAGCGATGCGCAGGTTTATGAGAAACTCGCGGAACTGTCGGAAATCGGTCTCGATGGTGTCGCAGTGCACTGGGTGGACTATGAATGGGGTCTGGACCGCTTCACCCAGACAATGCTTCCGATGCTTGAACGCGGCGGCTTGCGCAAACCGTTCGCCGGTTGATCGAGATGGGTGTGCCCCTGCTTGGCGACGCGCAAGCTGCGCTTTTGTGCACCGTGGCGCGTATTGCGGCGCGCTCCGGCCACCGCACTGTCATTCGCCACGGCAACGATGTGACTGTGGCGGAAAACGGCAGGCCATGTGTCTATCGCGATCGCGGGCTCGCTCACCTTGTGGCGGTCGCGCCGGAGACAGCGCATGGATAGCCCGCTCCCGCATCGGCGGCGGCTGAACGCGGCGATTGTCGGCCTGGGCTGGTGGGGCCGCGAGATGGTGGGCGCTGTAGCAACGTCCGCTGGCAGCAGGCTTTGCTTTACCCATGCAGTCGTGCGCAACGCTGCTGCTGCTGCGGCATTCGCCGATGCGCATGACCTCGTGCTCCATGCGACACTGGACGAGGCGCTCGCCGACCCCGGGGTCGATGCGATCGTGCTGGCAACGCCCCATTCGCAGCATGTGGAGCAGATCGTGGCCTGCGCGCACGCCGGCAAGCCGGTGTTCACCGAAAAGCCTATTGCCTTGACATTGGAACAGGCGAAGATGGCAACCGATGCCTGCCGGCAGGCGGCTGTGGTTCTCGGGATCGGCACCGACCGGCGCTTCCTGCCGGCCATGCAGCGCCTCGCCGGATTGGTTGCGGACGGCGTCATCGGACCGATTGTCCACATTGAAGGCCAATATTCCAACGACAACATGTCGCGCGGGGTGAGCGGCGACTGGCGCCTTGCCGCCGACGAGGCGCCGGGTGCGGGCATGACCGGGCCGGGGCTGCATGCGCTCGACAGCATGATCGGCCTTGCCGGGCCGGTCGAAATGATCGCCGGACAACTCCACCGCCCGCATGGCGAGACGGTTCCGATCGACGCGGTTTCCCTGCTGATCCGGTTCGCAAGTCGAGCGACAGGGCTACTGGGGTGCGTCCGTGGGGTCGAAAACTATTTCCGGCTTGCGGTTTTTGGCGAAAAGGGACGGATCGAGATGCGCGGGTTCGGCCAGATCGAGATTGCTATCAACGGCTCTGCGGTCACCACTGAGGATTTCGCGCCCGAGCTTGCCATTGCCGCTACACTCGACCTGTTTGCCGCAGCCGTTCTGGACGGCGGGATGTTTCCCGTTACTCCGGCGGCCATTCTCGAGACCTGCGCTGCCTTTGAGGCCGCGATTGCGGTGCTCGCCTCGGATCACATGGCGGCGACCGAGGTTGCCCGGATCGGGTCGAGCCAATGAGTGACGCCTCCATGATTGTCGATGCGCATCATCACATCTGGCGGCTGGACAGGACGCCTTGGCTGAACGGTCCGGTCGTGCCGCGTATTTTCGGCGACTACGAACCGCTACGGCGCGATTATTCGATCGACGAGTTTGCTCAGGACGTCGCACCGCTTGGCGTCGCCAAATCGGTCTATGTGCAGGTGAATGTTGCGCCGGGCGATGAGGTTTGGGAGGCGCGATGGGCAGCCGAGCAGGGTCGGCAATGCGGCCTGGTGCAGGCTATCGTCGCCTTTTGCGACCTGGCATCGGAAAGGGCAGGGCATACGCTTGAGGCATTGGCCCAGGTCGAGCGGGTTCGCGCGATACGTCAGCAACTCCACTGGCACCGGAACCCGCTCTACAGCTTCGCTCATCGGCCGGACGTGTTTCTGGATCCGCAGTGGCAGAACGGGCTGCGCATGCTGGGCACGCTGGGGATGCATTTCGAGCTGCAGGTTTTCCCGTCGCAATTTGGCGATGCGCTCGCGTTGATCGACGCGTTTCCAACGGTTACTTTCGTCCTTCTCCACGCGGGGATGCCCGAAGATCAGAGTGCTGAGGGCCGATCGTTCTGGATCGAGGGGCTGAAGCGGCTGGCCGAACGCGCCAATGTCCACGTCAAGCTGTCGGCAACCGGAACCTTCACCCGCCGGTGCGATGCGGCGGAGTGGGCGGCGGTTCTGCATCCGGCGATTGATACCTTTGGCCCGCGCCGTTGCATGTTCGGCAGCAACTTTCCGATCGAAAAGCTCTGGACTGACTATGCCACGCTGATCGGTGCGGTCCGCGCTGCAATCCAGCCTTATTCAGTGGAAGAACGACAGAGAATACTCTGTAGTAACGCTGAAGACATGTACCGAATTTAACCATCACTACGCAATTGGAGAGTGAGATGCAATTTCTGGTGATCAATACGCGCCTTACGCAGAACGTCGATGCGGAGGAGCTGAAGGCGAAAATCCCGTTGGAAGTCGCCAAGGTCAAGGAATTTTATGGAGCCGATTTTGTCCGCACGATCTGGCATCGCGGCGGCGAAACGCCTGGCGGCGTCCTGGTGGTCGAAGCGGCAGATGAGGCCGCGGTGCGCGGCAAGCTTGCGGAACTCCCGCTCGTGCAGGCCGGTATCGTTGTCGTTTCGGACGTTATTCCGCTCAAGCCCTTCGCCGGGTTTGTCAACTAAGCGACGGTGAAAAGGCAATGAGAGTCAGGCGCTGTTGCGAAAAGCGGAGCCATTGCGAGCTTCCCCCCGCGCGCGTGCTATGTGGCACGGGGATGGGCGCGTGATCGCAGCCGGACCAGAGCGCGGCATCGGGGTGATCGGCTACGGCTTGCTGGGCAGGGCGGTCGTCCACCGGCTGTCGGTGGCTGGCTACGCAGTTTCCGTGCTCGACGTCGACGCCGAAAAAATGGCTGCGGCCGGCGAGGAAGGGTTCGCGAAGATCGACCTTGGCGCGGCCGGTCCGGTAGAAGCCCTGTTCCTTGCGGTCTATTCCGGGGCGGAAGCGGCAGAGGCGGTCGAGCGGATTATAGGCGCCTGGTCCCGGCCGGAATCGTTGCCGCCTATCGTCTGCACGACGACGCTGCATCCGGACGAGGTGCCGGGACTTTGGGCCACAGTCCAGGCGGCGGGGGGCGCGCTGATCGAGTTCCCCATCTCTGGCACATCGCGTGCCGTTCAGGCCGGGGACGCGCTCGGGCTGATCGCGGGAGACTGGTCCGTGATCGACCCGCTTTTGTCCATGCTGCGGGCGGTCACTCCGAACTGGCGGTACCTGGGAGAGGCGGGTGCGGCCGCCAGGACGAAGCTCGCTGTCAATCTCATCCTTGAGCTAAATCGTTCGGCTCTGGCCGAAGGGCTGGCCTTTGCCAGTTCGCTGGGTCTCGATTTGTCACGTTTTGTCGATGTCGTCCGGGCGTCGCCCGCCAATTCAAGCATTGTTGGGGCCAAAGCGCGCAAGATGATCGAGCAGGATTTCGTTGCTGAAGGACGATGCTCGCAAAGCTTGAAAGACGTCGATCTGATGCTTGGAATCGCCACGGCAAACGGGCTGTCGTTGCCGTTGCTGAAGGCCCAGCGCCAGCTTCTGGCGAACAGTGTCGCGGCTGGAGACGGGTCGTTTGACAGCAGTATCGTCATTTCACATCTGCGGGGTCGCTCTGTTCAGAACGATACCGCCACATGCAATTTGGGAGTGTTGGCATGAAGTTGGTTCGTTTCGGGAGTTTCGGTGCCGAAAAACCCGGTATCATTGACGCAGAGGGTCGGATTCGGGATTTGTCTTCGATTGTTGAGGATATCGCCGGAGAAACACTTTCCGATGCCGGGCTTGCCCGCCTGGCAGCGCTCGATCTTGCGGCGCTGCCCCCGGTTGCCGATGACGTCCGGCTCGGCGCACCCGTCGCCGGTTCCGTCAACTTTGTCGCCATCGGGCAGAATTACGCCGACCATGCCGCAGAAACCGGCGCAGCCGTGCCCAGCGAGCCAGTCGTATTCTTCAAGTCACGCGGGTGCCTGGTCGGTCCGAACGACGACATACAAATCCCGTCCTTTTCGCGAAAGACGGACTGGGAGGCGGAGCTGGCCGTGATTATCGGGCGCACCGCTCGCGCGGTCGGGGAGGATGAGGCGCTCGCTTATGTTGCAGGCTACTCGATTTGCCATGACGTGTCCGAACGCGAATGGCAGCTCGAGCATGGGCAGACCTGGGACAAGGGCAAGTCCTTCGATACCTACGGCCCGCTTGGACCTTGGCTCGTGACCAAAGATGAGGTCGCCGATCCGCAGAACCTCGACATTTTCCTCGATATAGACGGCGTGCGCAAGCAAACAGGATCGACAAGGGACATGATCTTTAGCGTGAAGCAGATCATCAGTTATGTCAGTCGGTTTCTGACGCTTCATCCCGGAGATATTCTCTCAACCGGCACACCGCCGGGCGTTGGTATTGGTCGCCAGCCTCAAGAGTTTTTGAGACCCGGCCAAACGGTGCGCCTGGGGATTTCGGGGCTTGGCGAGCAGATGCAGGCTACCGTGCTCAGACCCGACGGTTGAGACTCAACCACAGCCAGAACGCGAGCGCGTTGACGAGGGCAACGCCTGACAGGAAGTTGGCGGCGCGTTTGTCGTAGCGGGTTGCTGCGCGGCGGAATGCGATCTCCATGAGATCGCCAGCTTCCGGTCACGCTGGTGGTCATAGCGGGCCGTGCGCTTGCGATTGTGCCTGCCGGGGATGACTGGTCTGGTGCCGTTGACTCGCACAGACTTACGCAAGCTGTTGGCGTCATAGCCTGGGTCGCGGCGCAGATATCGCATAGGGCGCGCGCGGCCTTCACATCGCTGACATTGCCCGCGCGGTCAGCATCAAGGCACGGGGCTTGCCCAGCACGTCGGTCAGGGCGTCGACCTTGGTTATCCAGCCACCGCGATAACGGTCTATCACCGGAGCTGGCGGGCACTGACGACAAAAAAGGCCCGCCGAGAAGCGGGCCTTTTTCTTGTTGCGTCTGACAGACCTTAGAGGCCGACCACACCGCCGTCGGTGCGGGTGATGACGATCGTGGCCGAGCGCGGGCGACCGCTGGTCGTCACGCCGTCCTGGCTGTAGGGCCAGTTGGACGTGATGTTGCTCGGATTGCCGTTTTCGCCCGGATGCTGGATGTTTACGAAGATCGTGCGGCCGTCCGGGGTCGAGTCGACACCGGTGATTTCGCACTCCTTCGGACCCACCAGGAAGCGGCGCAGGGTCGTGCCGGGATTGACGCCGACATAGCTGTCCTGATCCGCCGTCGCGCCGCCCGAACCGACATTGTGGATGGTGCGCAGGCCGCCGTCACCGACATTGCCCGGCTGAGCGACGAGCATCATGCAGTTGGTGACGTCGGTGTAGGCGCCGTCGTCGGTCTGAATCCACAGGGTCGGCTTGACGAGGCCCGAAGCGTTCTGCGCACGGCCGAACCACAGGCCGTCGGGGCTCGAGAAGTCGTTGGTGTCGTCGAGGCCGGAGACGTTGGCATCGGCTGGCAGGTCGGCACCGGCACCGAAGGCATAGATGTCCCACTGGAAGGTGGTCGCCTCGGTGGTGTCGCCCGTTTCCCGCAGGCGCAGGATGTGGCCGTTGGGGTTGCCGAAGTTGTTCGTCGCGCCGCGCGGATCGTTATAGTGGCGCGGGTTGGCGGCGTTGGTGCCGTTGAGCGGACGGTTCGACGAATTGTTGTTGGTGAGGGTCAGATAGACCTCGCCGGTGACCTCGTTGGTGGCGGTCCACTCCGGACGGTCCATCTTGGTCGCGCCGACCGCGTCGCCGGCGAGGCGGGCGTTGGTCAGAACGTCGGCCTGATCGTCGAACGGATAGGGGGCATAGCTGCCGTCAAGGCCGTTCTGGCCGAACACCAGCGGGATCCAGCTGCCCGTGCCGTCCGCGTTGAACTTGGCGACGTAGAGCGTGCCGGCATCCCAGTATTTGTCGCCGACGTTGAGGCGGTCCTTGCGGTTTGCGTCGGCCGGATCCCAGATAGCGTCGGAAACGAACTTGTAGAAATATTCGTTACGCGAATCGTCGCCCATGTAGATCGCCGGACGGACACCGGCGACGAACTTGGACGGCCAGGCGCCCTCGTGCGCGAAGCGGCCGAGCGCGGTGCGCTTGCGCGGGGTCGACTTGGGATCATAGGGATCCATTTCGACCACCCAGCCGAACTGGAACGGCTCGAAACGGAAGTCGCCCGTGCCGTCGGCAGCCTTGCTGGCATCGGCGCTGGCATCCCAGCGACGGAAGCTCGTATTGCTGGGATCGGCCGGAACCACCGTAGTCCAGCCATAGTTGCCCGAGGTGCTGGTGACGCCGTAACGGGTCATCGAGGTCACGCTCTTGGCGGTGAAGCCGCCGATGCTGTTGCGGGTGGCGGTATCGGTCGAGACGCGCTTGAAGTAGAACGCCCAGTTCTCCTCGCAGGTCAGCGACGTGTTGTAGTAGGTGAAGCCGTTGGCGCAGTTGTTGATCGTGCCGCGGCCCGCCGTGCCAGTGGGCGAATAGGCGGTCTTGAGGAAGGCCGAGCCAGCGACCGGACCCGTGAATTCAACGGGGGTCAGCGGCGTGAGGCGACGATTGAGCTTCGAATCGAGCTTGTAGGTCCAGTTGCCGTCGCCGTCGCTCACCACTTCGATGACGCTGACGCCATGGCACTCGACTTCCTTGAGCGCCTCGGCCTCCGGGCGGATGCCGCCGGGCTGGGTCGGACCATTGGGGTGCAGATAGGCCTGGTTGATGTTCTCGTGGTTCATCACGAGCAGACCGCGCTCGCTGTTGAACGGATCGGGATTGTTGCTCGTCTTCTTCAGGCCGAAATAATAGAGCGCGTCATGATGGTCGCCAGCGCGCTGCGCGAAGTTGGTGTCCGTGCCGTCATTGGCATAGGCCGGAACGGTCGCCGCGATCGGGTCGCCGGTGCGGTAGAGGATGGTGACATTGTGATTCTCGGGGACCGTCACGAGGTCGAGCTTGTTCTTGGCGACGGCGGTGAAGCCGAGCACCGGCGGGTTGATGGTGACGGTCGTTTCCGCCTTGAAGTTGCCCTTCTTGGTGGTGTCGCCCTCGGTCACCATGCCGCTTGCGCGGAACCGGAACTTGAGTTCGGTCGCGCTGCTCACGGTCGGCGCGAGGAAGGTCGCGACCGGGGTCTTGGCATTTTCCAGCTTGACCTTGGGGCCGGAAATCTGGGTCCAGATCGTCTTCTCGAGGCCGGTGGTGTCCTCGTCGGTCGAAACCGACAGGGTCACGATGCGGCCCGACGACGACTCGCCGTTCTCGCCGGCGAGGATGACGAGATCCTCGGGGTCGCAACCTGTCAGCATGCCGGTGCCGAACACGGCGAGCGCGGTGGCGGAGATGCCGCCGACCAGCGTCTGGCGGCGCGAGTAGCGCGCGTCGACAAGGTCCTGAAGAGTCGGATTGGCGGAAAGGTTGGTGTCTACGTCGCCGTCGGAATAGGCGAACTGATGCGTGATCTCGTTCATTGTGATGCCCCAGGTTGCGGATGACCGCGAGTGGTTAACAGCGGATCGCGGCAGATCGGCGAAAGATTGATGACGCTTTGGCGACAGAAATGTGGCGCAATCATTACGTCCGTCGCGCGGCCGCCCGCTATGGGCCATTCTTTGTGCGGCGCTGTCGCGACATGGCAGACACGCCGTCCGGGATTGCGTAAGGGGGCGCGATCAAAAGGAACAATCTTGGTGACTGAGCAGCCGACTGGCGCACGCGGATCGAGTCTCGTCGAGGTCGCGGCGGCGTCGATCCAGCATCGTGGACGACCGCTGGTGCAAAGCCTGTTGTCCGTGCGGGCACGCCTGACCGCGCAGGTGCCCCGCGCGGTGCACGCACTGACCGTGCTGACGAGCCTCGCGCTGGCGTCGGCGGCGATGATCGCCGCGCTGGCCGGCGGGCTTGCTGCCCTGCAGGCGCGCGCGAACCGGACCGCTGCCGGTCAAGGCGCCGAACAGGTCGCCGCGCGGGCGCGTTACCTGGGAGTCATTGAACGTCGGCCCGCGATGGCGGCGATCATGGAGGTGGAGCCGATAACATCGACGCTCGGCCGTCTTGCCGACCGTTTGCCGGCGCAGGTGCGGCTGGGCGCCCTGTCCCGCGATCGCAGTGGCCGGTTGAGCGTGGAGGTTGCCCTGTCCGATCCTGACCTGGTGGAGACCCTGTTCGCGGGCGATCCGGTGCTCGGTTCCTTGCGACCATCGCGCCAGTGGTCCGACGAGAGCGAAGGCCTTCGTGTGCTCATGACGGCGCCGCGATGAAGACGGCGCCGGCTGCGATGCGCGGGCGCTGGGCGCGCATGGTGATGCTGCTTGGGGGCATGGCACTTGCGGCGCTCGCCTGGCGCGCGACCTGGGCCGGGCCGGTCGCCGACTTGCGGGAAGCGCGGCAGGAGGCGGCGATGCTGGCGCTTGTCCAGCATAGCACTGCACCGGCGCCGCCTTTGCTTCTCCCGCGCGCGGACCTGTTCGCTGGCAGCGATGAGGCCACCGCTGGCGCAGCACTCCGGCAACGGATCCGTTCGGCGGCGGTGCGACACGGTCTGCTTGTCGAGCGGCTTGGCGCTGCGGGCACTGTTCCCGACCCGATGGTGGGCGTGCGGCTGCAACTCTCCGGCCGGGAAGCTCAGATCACGCGCTTCCTCGCCGACATCGAGGGGGGACGGCCAGTCGTGCGCTTCACGGACTGGACGCTGAAGGCCATCGGCGATCGCGATTCCGTGCGGTTCGAGGGGACGGCGGCAGGGCTGCGGGTGTCCGCGCGATGACGTCGCGCACCGCGCTTCGCCGCGTCCTGTCCGGCTCTGTGCTCCTGGTCGCGGTCGGTTCGGCATGGCTGTGGTGGGTGACGCTGCCCTGGGCCAGTCTGGCCCCGATGCCTGCCGTCAAAAGACTCGTGCCGGTCGCGTCGCGAGCGGACCCGGCCCTGCCGCCCCACACGCTTTTCACGGCTCGCCCCGCCGCACCGGCCGCGCCTGCCGACCTCGGCATGGCGTTGGCGGGCATTGCTGGCCGCCTTGGCGTCGATGCCGTCGCCCTGGTGCGTCTGCCTGACGGCGCGCTCAGGACTTTGGCAATCGGCGGCGTTCACGATGGCTGGACGCTTGTGGCGCTGTCACGTGACGCCGCGCTGTTCCGATCGGGCGATGTCGTGCGGCGCGTTTCGCTGCCAGCCCGCGAAGAGCCCGGCGGTCTGCCTTCAAACTGACATTGAACGCCACTAGGCCGACGGGGCAAAAAGGAGATTCCACATGGGCGGTGTTAGCCTCTGGCACTGGATCGTCGTCGCCGTCGTCATCATGCTGCTGTTCGGCAAGGGCCGCTTTTCGGCCGTCGCCTCGGACATGGCGAAGGGCATCAAGAGCTTCAAGAAGGGTCTGGCCGAGGACGAGGACGCTCCCGGCACACCGCCCGGAGCGGCGGCCTCGCTGCCGGAGCGCGAGCAGGCCTGATCTGCCGCGCGCCTTGTCCGGCGCGCCTAATAGATTCCCGGCAGATCGACCGTCAGACGTGCGGTCGGCGGCTCCAGAAGCAGGCTCCGGCGGTCGGCCAGTCCGGCCTCCGACTGGCGCAGCCGGTCGTATCGCTCATTTGTCGCCTCGGTCGCGTCCAGGCGATTGCGCAGGATCGTCGGCCGCAGGAAGACGAACAGCGTCCGTCTGGTCTGCCCCTCCTTGCGCCCCCGGAATAGCTCGCCGATCACCGGCACGTCGCCGAGCACGGGCACCTTGCTACGCACGGAGGTGCGATCGTCGGAAATGAGGCCGCCGAGCACGATCGTGCCGCGATTGTCGGCCAGCACCGATGTCGTGATGCTGCGCCGGTTGGTGATGAGGTCGGCTGCGCCCGACACGGTGGCGCTGGTGAGCGAGGACACTTCCTGCGCCACGTCGAGCTGCACCACGTCGCCGTCGTGGATGCGCGGCAGGACGCGCAGGGTGATGCCGACATCCTGCCGCTCGATGGTGGTGAACGGGCTCAGTGTGTTGCCATCGGTGGCGAAGCTGCCGGTGCGGAACGGCACATTCTGACCGACGACGATTTCCGCCTCTTCGTTGTCCAGCGTCGTGAGGCTGGGGGTGGAGAGCAGATTGGCCTTGGTCGACTGGCCGAGCGCCTGGACCAGGATGCTGAAATCGTCCGTCACGCGCACATTGCCGCTGACCCCGTCGGACAGGCTCTTGCCCGCCGCGGGCGCGCCGAGCGTCGACAGGATCGAGCTAAGCGGCAGGCCCAGCGTCGTGAAAGATGTCGACAGGCCGTCGCGTTGCTGTGCTGCCGCGCCGCCCAGGCCAAGCTGGACCGCGAGCGATTCGGCGTCGTCGGAATTGATCTCGACGATCGCGGCGTCGATCACCACCTGCGGCCGCCGGATGTCCAGCTGCGCGATCAGGGGCTCGATCGCGCTGATCGCGGCGGGTGTTCCGCGCACGACGATGGCGTTGATCTCTGGTGCGGGCTGGACAGTGAGGCCGGGGGTCGAAAAGCCGCGCGCGGCGGCCGTGCGGCCGTTGTCGCGCTCCGTCGAGCCGCCTGTCCGGGCAAGGGCGGGTGTCGCCGTGTTGGTGTTGTCTCCTCCGTCCGAGCTGCCCGCCGTCGCTGGCGTGCTGGCGGGCGGGTTGGTCAGCGCACTGCCGGCGGCGGGCGAGGCGGTGCGCCGCGCGGCGAGCGAGCGCGCCACCGGATTGGTGGAACCATTCCCCTCGCCGAGAATCCCTCTCAGCACTTCGGTGACCGATTCGACATTGGCATTGCTCAGGCGGAACAGGCGCGTCACGGGCGTCGCGCCGCCGGGCTGGTCGAGTGAACGCAGCAGCCGCAGCGCCTGCGCCATCATCGCCGGATCGCCGCGCAGCACCACCATGTTGCTGCGCTCGTCGCCCACCGCCCGGAAGGCGCCTGTGCTCCCGGCGGCGCTGCCCTCGCCAAGCGAGTCCTGCAGCGTCTGGGCGACATCCTGCGCCGTGGCGTATTGGAGCCGCACCGCCTGGACCTCCGCGCCTGCGCCACTGTCGAGGGCGCGGGCCAGCCGCTCGATGCGGCGCACATTGTCGGCATAATCGGTGACGACGATCGCATTGGGCACCGGAAGCGCCTCCACCGTGCCAAAGGCGGCAACCAGCGGCTTGAACACGCGCGCGGCGGCATCCGCAGGCACGTTGCGCAGGCGGATCATGCGGGTGATGACGCCCTGACCGACGGCGGCGCCCGCTTCGCGCGCGGCGTTGGCCTGGGGAATGATGCGCCACACCCGGCCGCTCTGCACCGCGACATAGCCATGGACGCGCAGCACCGAGAGAAAGAGCTCCCAAGCGCCATTGGGCGTCAGTGGCTCGGCCGAGGTGACGTTGACGGTGCCCTTGACGGCGGGATCGAGGATCAGCGTCCGGCCGGTGATGCGGGACATCTGTTCGGCCACCGCCGCTATGTCTATGTCGTGCATGTTCACGACCACATCGGCCGGCGCACCGGCGGGCTGCGCGGCAAGCGGGGCTTGCCCGCACAGCAGGCAGGCCAGCGCGGCTGCGGTGCGGCGCTTGCGGCGCTGATGAAAGGCGGCGTTCATCCCGGACCTGCACTTTCCAGTTGCTCGCCGCGCGCTAGACCAAAGGCGCACGGCTTGACTAGTCACGATTTGCCTCCGCGACCGGCGGGGCGGCCACGACCGGCGGCGCGGGGGTGACGGCGGAGGCCGCCGCCCGGCGCGGAAAGGGCAGGCGCTCGGCGCGGCCGCCAATCTCCAGCAGCACCGCATCGACCCCCACGCTCCTGAGCGTCGCGCCAGCGGTGACGGTCTGGCCGATGGCATAGCTTCGCGCTGGCCCGCCGCCCTGCGCGATCCACGCAGTCGATGCCTCGGGCGGCTGCGCGCGGATGGCGCCGCGCAGTTCCAGCGGCAGCCGGGTCTGTGGGACGCTGTCTGCCGAGGGCCGACCGAACGGCGCCAGCGCGGCAATCGGAGCGAGATCGGGGGTTGCCGCCTCGCCCGCCTTGGCGGGAGCGGGCGCGCCGGGATCGCTCGACGCATCGGCGTAGCCCGCGACATGCCATGTGAGGCGCGCAACGGCCAAGGCTACGGTCGCGATCACCAGCAGCGTGTAGAGCGCGAGTATCCGGCCGGGCTCGGGCCATTTCATGCGGACGGCGACCGTTCGATGAAGCCGTCCAGCGTCGCGAGCGGCTCGCGCTCGTCGCGCGCCCGGACGGAGATGGTGACCGCGATTAGATCGGGGTCCGCCGTGGCCTTGCGCCGTTCGCTGACCAGCCAGGTCTCGCCCAGCAACTCCGTCGCGCCCGCCCGCCCGGTGCCGCCCGGTGCCGCCATCCGCAGTTCCGCAAGGCGATTTTGCGCGACGAGCGCCGCCGCCGTCCGGCGCTCCATCGCCCGCACCGAATCGACATGGGCCTCCGTGGCGCGGATGAGACCGGCGGCCGCGACGGCCAGGATGAGCATGGCGACGAGCGCCTCCACCAGCGAGAAGCCGTTCTGGCGGTGGCTGAGCGTCATCGGGCCGCATCCGGCAGAACGGCGCGGATGCCGTCATAGTCTATCGTCACTGCGCGACCGCCCTCGGCCAGACGCGCGGTCAGGCGCCCGTCCCGGTCGCCGGGATCAATCGGAATGACCGGCTGGCGCGGCTCGACCGAGAGGGCCATGCCGCCCGGCAGGCGATGCCTATCAAGCAGGTCCGGTCCCGACCCGACCGGGCGGCCCGACGAATCGAGCCCGGCGAAGCCATAGCTGGCGCGATCCCACACGAGCGCCATCCGCCGGTCGTCCGTCATGCTCTGGTCGGCCGCCAGCTGGAGCCGGTCGGCGAGCCGAACGGCCTCGGTCTCGATCCCGCTTTCCCGCGATCCCGCCCCGATGCCGAGCGCAACCGCCCCGGCCGCGACCGCGACGATGGCAAGCACCACCAGCATTTCAACCAAAGTCATGCCCGACTGCTTCGCCCTCGCCTGCGCCATGCCTACTTACGGCGCTGAGCAATGTCGGCGTCAAGTCCCTCGCCACCCGGCTTGCCGTCCCGGCCCAGCGATACGAGGTCGAAGGCCGCGCCGCCCTCGCCGGGACTGCGATATATATAGGCATTGCCCCACGGATCCTGCGGCAGCTCCGGCAGATAGCCCTCGGACGACCAGCGGGTCGGCACCGGCGGTGCCGTCGGCTTGTCCACGAGCGCGGCAAGGCCTTGCTGCGTCGTCGGATAGCGCCCGGTGTCGAGTCGGTACATCTTGAGAGCGGCGGAAATCGTCCTGAGGTCGGTGCTGGCGACGGTCACGCGCGCCTCGTCGGGCCGGCCGATGACATTGGGCACGATCAGCGCCGCCATGAGCGCGATGATCGCCAGTACCACGATGATTTCGACCAGCGTGAATCCGCCATCGCGCGAGAGGGCTGGCGCCAGCGAGCGATTCCGGTGCAAACGGCGGATGATGTCACAAATATGTTTCAGAAAAATGCTCATAGCAGGCCTATGCTGCCGGCAGATGAAGTTCCTGTGACAGCCGGCGCGAACCGCGCCCCGGCGGCGCCTGCCGCTCTGCCTGTCGCGGACGGGATCGCGCCGGTGCCAACGGAGCATGTGCTGCTGATGGTGGTGCATCTCCCCTTGCCGTCGGCGAAACGCCGCCTTGCCGCACTCCCCTTTGCGATGGAGGAGTATCTTTCCGAGCCGCTTGAGCGCCTCCATTTCGCGCTCGGACAGGCACTGGGCGATCAACGCTATCTCGCTGCCGCCGTCGCGAAGGATCAGATGCGCGCGTGGGTCGACCTGCTTGAGGCCGATGGCGCGGGCACCGCCGCGCTGGTGCCCGATGTGCTGACAGTGCCGGTGCCGAACGCAGGCGAATGGATGGTGGTGACAGCGGGGGAGCGCGCCCTCGTCCGCACCGCCGATGGCGCGGGTTTCGCGACCCGCACGGCCATGCTGCCCGTTTACTGGGAGCAGGCCGGCAGGCCTGCGCCGGTGGCGGGCGCGGGCGCTGCCCTGCCCGAGGCGCTGCCGGTCGTCGAGACGCTGCTGCTCCCGGTGACGCCGGTGGCCGAGGGGCGCCCGACGCTCGACCTGCGGCAGGGTGCGTTCGCGCCGCCCCGTCCCCGCCTGGCGCTCGCGGGCATGGCGCGCCACTGGCGCAGCGCCGCTTTCGTCACTGCGGCGGGCCTTGCGGCGCATGGCGCGGTTGCGGCCGCAGATACGCTTGCGCTGGTGGCACTGTCGGCAAAGGCGCGCGCCGAGACGCAGGCCCTTGTCGCGGCGGCGCTGCCCGCCGGTGGAGCTGCCGGTGGCGACCTGGCGGACAGGGCCGCCTCCCTCCTGCCCGATACGGCGGCACCCCGCCCGCCAACCTTCCTGCCGCGCCTGTCCGCTATCGCAGGGGCGCTGGCTGGCGCGGGCGCGCCGGTGCGGCTGGACCGGCTGACATGGGCGGAGCAGGAGGACGTATTTCTCCTCGCGATCGACGTCGGCGACCGGGCCGAGGCCGATCGCCTGGCTTCCGCCTTGCGCGCCGCGGGCTTTCAGGTAACGGCCCGGCTGCCGCTCCGCCGCCCTGACGGGCTCGGCGTCGAGATGGTGGTGCGATGAGCGGCGCGCGCGACAGCATTGCGGCGGCAAAGCGGGCGCTGGCCGATCGCTGGCACCGCTTCAGCGCGCGCGAGCAGGGACTGATCCTGCTGCTGGCGGTCGCGGCGCTTGTCGTTGCCGGCTATTATGGTGCCTATCGTCCGCTGGTGTCCGCCAGTGCCACCGCGCGCCGCGATCTTGCCACCTATCGCGCGCTCAATGCCCGGTTGGCCGCCGCCGACCTGACTGCCCCGGTTGCGACGGGTCGGCGGACGGGAAGCCCGGCGGAGGTCGTGCGTGCGGCCGCTGCCGATATCGGCCTCGGCGGGCTGCGCGTCTCCGGGTCGAGCGATGCGGTGCAGGCGACGCTTGCGGACGTGCCGTTCGACACGCTTATCGCCTGGATCGCCGAAGTCGAGCGGAGCACGGCGCTGCGCGCCAGCCGGGTCGAGGTGCGGCGCGGCGCGGACCCAGGCCTTGTCGCAGCCAGCGTGGCGTTCCGGTCATGAGCGATCTCGCCTACAGCTTCGCGAAACGCAGCGGCGTGGTCGTGCGCCCCGGCCTGCCTGAAGACACCGCCGCGCCGCAGTGCCTGGTCCGGCCCGATGCCGGCCTTGCCGCCCTCATCGAGGCGCAGCGTCGGCTGGGCGACGATCTCGCCTTCGTGCCGGTCGATGCCGCCCGCTTCGACGAGGCGCTGCGCCAGCGTTATCGCGACAGCGCGGCCGATGCCGCCGACCATGCCGCGAGCGAAGCGGACCTCAACCGGCTGGCCGACGATGCCGCAGCGGTGGACGACCTGCTCGACCAGCGCGATGATTCGCCGGTGGTGCGCCTTATCAACGCACTGCTGCTCGAAGCGGTCAAGGAAGGCGCGTCCGACGTTCACATCGAAACGCAGGAGAAGCGGCTCGTGGCCCGCTTCCGCGTCGACGGCGTCCTGCGCGACATCGTCGAGCCTGCCCGCGCGCTCGCGCCTCTCATCGTCAGCCGGATCAAGGTAATGGCGCGGCTCGACATCGCCGAAAAGCGCGTGCCGCAGGATGGGCGCGTCACGCTGCGCATCGGCGGCTATGACATCAACGCGCGCGTCTCCACGATCCCGACCCAGCATGGCGAGCGGGTCGTGCTGCGTTTGCTGGACCGCGGCACGACCCGCCTTGACCTCGCCGCGCTTGGCATGACGCCGGGCGATGTCGCGCGCTTCACGCGCCTGCTCGAGCGGCCGCACGGCATGGTCCTCGTCACCGGCCCGACGGGCTCCGGCAAAACGACGACGCTATACACGGCGCTCACCCACCTGAACGACCGGCGCCGCAATATCATGACGGTCGAGGACCCGATCGAATATGAGCTGCCCGGCATTGCCCAGACGCAAGTCAATCCGCGCACGGACCTGAGCTTCGCGCGCGGCCTGCGCGCGATCCTGCGCCAGGACCCCGACGTCATCATGGTCGGGGAGATCCGCGACCAGGAAACGGCGGAGGTCGCCGTGCGCTCGGCGATGACCGGGCATTTCGTCCTGTCCACCCTGCATACCAACAGCGCGGTCGGCAGCATTACCCGCCTCATCGACATGGGCGTGGAACGCTATCTGCTGGCGCCGATCCTCTCGGGCATGATCGCCCAGCGGCTCGTCCGGCGGCTTTGCCCGCATTGCCGGGTGGAAGCGGCTGCGAGCGCGCGCGACCGGATGCTGCTCGGCGATGCCCTGCCGGAGGGTGCGACCGTCTGGCGCCCGGTCGGGTGCGAGCATTGCCGGCAGGAGGGTTATGCGGGCCGTGCGGGCCTTTACGAGCTGGTCGTGGTGGACGAGGCGATGCAGGCGCTGATCCACGACAACGCGCCGGAGGCGGAGATGCAGCGCGTTGCCCGCGCCGCGTCGCCAGGGCTGATCGACGATGCGATAGGGAAGCTGCGCGCAGGTGTGACCTCGGTGGACGAGGTGGCGCGCGTCACCCGCGACGATATGCCGTGACCGCCTTTGCCTATCAGGCCGTCGATCCGGCGGGCAAATCGCGCAAGGGCGTGATCGAAGCGAGTAGTCCGTCCGCCGCACGGCAGCTGCTGCGCGCGCAGCACCTGCTGCCGCTAGAGGTGCGCCCCGCCAGCACCGAGCGGGATCGGGCCGACAGCGGGATCGCGGCGCGCCTGCCCCGTCGCAATCGCCTCGGCACCAAGGCGCTGGCGACGCTGACCCGTCAGCTCTCGACGCTGATCGGCAGCAATGTCGCTATCGAGGAGGCGCTGCGCCTGGCCGCCATGCAGGCCGAGACGCCCGCGGCCAAGGCGCTGCTGCTCGCGGTGCGCGGCGCGGTGATGGAGGGGCGGGGTTTCGCCGAGGCGCTGGGCCAGCATCCGGCGAGCTTTCCCGAATATTATCGCGCCTCGGTCGCGGCGGGCGAGCAGTCCGGCAAACTCTCCGACGTGCTCGCGCATCTCGCCGCGTTCGTCGAACTGCGCCGCCGCAACCAGCACAAGGTCCAGCTCGCGCTGCTCTATCCGTCGCTGCTCGCGCTGCTGTCGGCGGGCATGATCGTGATGCTGCTCATCTATGTGGTGCCCGACATCGTGCGCGTGTTCGTCGCGCGTGGCACGGCGCTGCCGTTCCTCACCCGCGCGCTCATTGCGATGAGCAACGGCGTGCAACAGTTCGGCCTGGCAGCGGCGCTGGCGGCGGGACTGATCGGCTATCTCGGCTGGCGCTGGACGCGGGTGCCAGCGAACCGGCTGGCGCTCGATCGCTTCCTCGTCCGCTATCCGCCCTTTTCGCGCTTCGTCAGGCAGAACAATGCGGCGCGCTTCGCGGGTAGCCTCGCCACCCTCGTGCAAAGCGCGGTGCCGCTTGTCGATGCAATCCGCGCTGCCGCCGCCGTCACGCCCAATCGCCACATCCGCGCCGAGGCGCTGGCGATCGAGCAGCGTGTGCGCGAAGGCGCGAGCCTCAATGCGGCCATGGCCGAAGCGGCGATCTTTCCGCCCATGCTGGTTGCGATCGTGGCGAGCGGAGAAAATGGCGGCGCGCTGGGCCCGGCGCTCGCCCGCGCCGCCGCCGAGCTGGAGGAGGAACTCGACGCGCTCACCGCGACGCTCGTCGGTCTGGTCGAGCCGATCGTCCTCATGGCGATGGGCGGCATCGTGCTGCTGATGGTGATGGCGATCCTGCTGCCGATCATCAATCTCAACAATCTTGTCACGCTCTCCTAAAGCGCGATCTCGACCCCGAGCGCCTAGAGCGCGATTTCTACCCACGCGCGCGAATCGCCCGGCGCCGCAAAGGGCAGCAGCCGCGCGCCGAGCGGCGTCAGCCGGTAGCGCAGCAGGCCAATGTCGGAGATGTCGCCGCCGAGCAGCGGCCTGCCGCTCTCGTCCGCGACGGCGATGGCGCTGCCGTCCCCATCGGCCAGTGGCGCGAGGCTGATCGTCATTGGCGGGACGGGCTGGTCCGCAGCGCCCGTGCTCCTCACCCGGCAGGTGCCGGCGCCAGTGCGCATCGTGCCGGTGGCGGACACGGTCATCTCGTCCCAGCGGCCCTCGCTGAGTGTGACCCGCCCGGCCAGTCGGCAGGTAAACGGCACATCCTCGGCCAGTGCAAAGAGCAATGCTGCGTCGAGCAGGCCCTCCGCCTCGTTCAGACGCACCTCGCCCGGCCGCAGCACCGCCCCGCCCGTCAGGTCGCTGTCCGCGCCGGTCACGTGCCAGCGCACCCCGAAGCCGAGGCCGGAGAGCGAACCGAGCGGGGACCAGCGCCAGTCAAGCCGGTGCCCGTCCGGCAGCGCCGCCGAACCCGCCCAGATCGTCCCGCCCGCCTGGCTGGCGACCAGCGCCGCCGGCATGGTCATGATGAGCGAAATGCTGTAGGCGGCAAGGGCGAACAGGCCATAACGCCACGCGGTTCGCCCGACATATTCTTTCGACTGGAAATCAGGCCATGTCCATCGCCAGACGCCACGCGCTGATCCTGTCCGCTGCTCTTCTGGCATATGGTCCGCTCGGTGCCTTTCCGTCCATTGCCGCCGCCCCGTCTGGCCGCTCGAGAGGGCGCGTCGCGCTCCTTGCGCCGCTCAGCGGCGGCAATGCGCCGCTTGGCCGATCCATGCTGCGTGCCGCCGCTCTGTTACAGGGCAAAGACAAGGATCGGCTGCCCGTGTTCGATACGGCCACCGACGAAGGCGCGGCGGGCGCGGCGACGCGCGCCCTGCGGGAAGGTGCGCGGCTCATCGTCGGGCCGCTGACGGCGGCAGAAACCCGGGAGGTGATCGCCGCGGTCGGCGACAAGGCGCCGGTGCTCAGCCTCAGCAACGATCCCGCGCTGGAAGGACAGGGCGCCTTTCTGCTCGGCGTCACCCCGTCGCAGAGCACGGGCGCGATCCTCGACTATGCGCGCAGTCGCGGGGTGCGACGTGTGGCCGTCGCGATGCCCGGCGGCGACAGTCCCTGGGCGCGGGGGGTGCTGGCGGAGGCGATGCGGCTCCGGCAGGTGCTGGGGCTGGACGTGACCGTTCTTTCCGACCCGGCGAGCGACGATCCGGCGCAGGGGACGGATGCGGATGCACTGCTCGTCGCCGATGGCGGCGCGGCCGCGATCGACCTTGCCCGCCGCTGCCGGGCGCGCGGCCTCCAGTGCCTCGGCACCTTGCAGTTGCTCGACCGGCGGCCGGATGCGATGGCGGCACTGGATGGCGCCTGGCTGGCCGCGCCCGATCCGGCGGCTTTTCAGGGCTTTGCGCGCGACTATGCGCGCGAGGGCGACGATCCCGGCCTCATCGCGGCCCTCGCGCATGACGGTCTGTCCCTCGCCCTGCAGCTTGCCGGCGGCGGCGGCGGCGCAGACCGGGCCGGGCTGCTCGCGCTCGGACGCTTTGCCGGGGCGACAGGCAATCTGCGTTTCCGCGCCGACGGCGCCTGCATCCGCGAAATGGCAATCCTGCTTGCGCGGCCCTCCGGCTTCGAGACAGTGGACCGCAGGGCGGCCGCGTGACGGCGAAGGCTGGTGGGGCGGGCTTCACGCTCGTCGAGGTGCTGATTTCGCTGGCGCTGTTCGCGCTGATCGGCCTTGCTGGCGTGGCGCTGGTGGAGAGCGTGATCGGCGTTCAGGAGCGCACGCACGGCCGGCTCGATCGCATCGCCGACATCAGGCGCGCGCATCATCTCATCGGGGTGGATTTCGATCAGGCGGAACCCGGCGACTTTGCGGGCGCGCCGGACGGCGTGCGGTTCCGGCGCCACGGGTTCGGTGGGCGGGCGAGCATCGGCGTGGTGCGCTACAGCTTCGCGAACGGCACGCTGCTGCGTCAGGTTGACGACGGAACCCCGCGTGCGCTCCTCGACGGAGTCGCGCGCGTTCGATGGCGCTATCTCGAGGGCGGGGGATGGCAACCGCAATGGCGGTCCGGCGCCGCCGAAGGGCGCGCCCTGCCCCGAGGTGTCGATCTGGAGCTGGAACTCGCCGACGACGCGGGGCAGGTCCGGCGCGTCGTCGCGCTGCCCACGCCGCTATGAGGCCGGTGACCGACGCCGAACGGGGCATGATCCTCATCAACGTGCTGCTCTTCGTCGCGGTGGCGGCGGGGATCGTCGCCATGATGCTGACAGGCGAGGACAGCGCGCTGGAACGGGCGATCCGGATGCACGATGCGGACCGGGCGCAGGCGATCGCTTATGGTGGCGAGGCCTCGGCGCTCACCGCGCTGCGCCGCGATGCCGAAACGGCGCCGGGCATCGACGATCCGACCGAGCCCTGGTCCAGGCTGGCCGAGACGGGCGCGGCGATCGAGGGCGGACGCTTCGCGCTTGCCATCGCCGACGCGCAAGGGCGCTTCAACATCAACACGCTGATGAGCGGTGATGCCGGGCCGGTCGAGATGCTCGACCGGATCACGGCCGCGCTCGACCTTTCGCCCGAGATGGCGGTGGCCCTCACCGAGCATGTCCGCCTCAACGGCCCCCTGTCCGATGTCGGCCCGATTGCCGCCGTCGGCCTCGACCGGGCGACCGAGGCGCGCCTCGCCAGCCTCGTGACGGCGCTGCCGCGCGAAACCCGGATCAACGCCAATAGCGCCAGCGATGCCGTGCTCGCCCTGGCACTGGGCGATGCCGATCTGGCCCGCAGGCTGGTGGCGCGGCGCACAGAGCGCGGTTTCCTGAGCGAGGACGATCTGGACGCCATGGCCCTTGCGCCCGCCGCCCGCGCCATGATCGGCGTAACCTCGGACTATTTCTGGGTCCGCACCCGCGCCACGATAGGCGACGCGCGCCAGCAGTTGCTGAGTCTGGTCGGCAGGCATGTCGAGGCCGGGCGACCACCCATGGTGGGTGTAGTCAGTCGCTGGTGGGGCGAACAGGGACCGCCTGATGCCCCGCGCCTGCCATGACATCGGGCACCGTCACCCTATTCTCCTCGGCCGCGCGTGTCGCCTGTTGTTCGGCCAGCAGCGCCTCCGACCTGAGCCGCGCCGCTTCAGCTTCGCGAAAGGCCTTGGTCCGTTCCTCCCGCTCGGCATGATCCATCAGTTCCTCTATGCCCAGGCGAAAATGGCCCGCAAATTCGCGGACCTTGCCATAGCACTGGCCGATCAGGCGCATCGCTGCCGGCAGCTGCTTAGGCCCGATCGCGATCAGCGCGACGAGGCCGATGACCAGCATCTCGGTGGGGGCGACGTCGAACATCAGCGGGCCTCCGGTGCCGTCGTCAATGCGCTTTCGCCTCGCTCGCGCCGCGCCTGCGCGCGCTCCATGAACCATATCGCCACCAGGCTGAGCTCATAAAGCAGAACAAGCGGGACCGCGAGCATGAGCTGCGACACCACGTCGGGCGGCGTCAGCACGGCAGCGACCGCGACCGCCGCGACAATCATGTAGCGGCGCAGCGCCACAAGCTGCGCGCGCGTGACGAGGCCCGCCTGATTCAGCAGCATGATGAGGACAGGCAGCAGGAAGCTGACGCCAAAGGCAAGGAGGAACTGCATCACGATGTCGAGATAGGATTCGACGCTTGGCAGTGCCTCGACTGTGACACCACCCGCATCGCCCTGAAATCCCAGGAAGAAGTGAAAGGCGGTTGGCATCACCATGTAGTAGGCGAGCGCCGCCCCGGCGCTGAACAGCAGCGGGGTGGCGAGCAGAAAGGGCAGCATCGCGCGCTTTTCCTGCCGGTAGAGGCCGGGCGCGACGAACGCCCAGAGCTGATTGGCGATCAGCGGAAAGGACAGGAACACGGCGCCGAACAGCGCCACCTTCACCTGCACGAAAAAGGCCTCATACAATTTGGTATAGACCAGCCTGCCAGCGGCCGCGCCATAAGCGTCGCGCAGCGGCTGAACCAGGAACGCGAAAATCGCTTCGGAAAAATGATAGCAGAGGAGAAAGGCGGCGAGCATCATCCACAGACAGCGCAGCAACCGTTTACGCAGCTCGACAAGGTGGTCGATCAGCGGTGCAGTGCTCTCGTCCAAATCCTTCACGCAAAGGCCCCCCCGAACAAGACGGAATATCCCGCGCTAGCGGGCTCCTGTGACGGAATGGCGACGGTCGCGGTGGCCGGACTCGACCGGAAGCACGGCGCCAATCATCATAACCTGCGATAAGTCGGGCGGTTTTGCGCCCGCTCCGGTGAACCGAACCGACGATGGCTCGTTGATGGCCGGTCGGTTCGCTCGGCACACAAACGCTGCATGTTACGCCCCGGCAAAGGAAGTGGGCGTCCCCCGGATCGTTGCAGCGGCTGAGCGCGCCATGATTTTGGTTCAAGAGGAGACAGGCATGGCGCGTAGCATCGGACAGGATACAGGGACCGCAGGCGAGGCGAAGGCCCACAAGACGCAGGTGGGCAATGGTGGCGAGCTGCATCAGCTGGCGGAAGGCGACACGCCCGCGCTCACCACGCAGCAGGGCACGCCGATCGCCGACGACCAGAACTCCCTCAAGGTCGGCGACCGCGGCCCGACCCTGCTCGAGGATTTTCATTTTCGCGAGAAGATGTTTCACTTTGACCATGAGCGTATCCCCGAGCGCGTTGTTCACGCCCGCGGTTTTGGCGTCCACGGCACCTTCACCCTCACCGAAAGCCTCGAGAAACATACCAGCGCCCGGATTCTGACGGAGGTGGGCGAGAACACGCCGATGTTCGTCCGCTTCTCGACGGTCGCGGGCAACAAGGGATCATTCGACCTCGCGCGCGACGTGCGCGGCTTTGCGGCGAAATTCTACACCAAGGAGGGCAACTGGGACATTGTCGGCAATAATATTCCCGTTTTCTTCATTCAGGATGCCATCAAGTTCCCGGACCTCATTCATGCCGCCAAACAGACGCCTGACCGCGGCTTTCCGCAAGCGCAGACCGCGCACGACAACTTCTGGGATTTCATCAGCCTGACGCCCGAATCCATGCACATGATCATGTGGGTGATGTCGGATCGGGCGATCCCCCGGTCGTTCCGCTTTATGGAGGGGTTCGGCGTCCACAGTTTCCGCCTCATCAACGGCAAGGGCCGGGGCACGTTCGTCAAGTTCCATTTCAAGCCGCGTCAGGGGTTGCAGTCCGTCCTCTGGAATGAGGCGGTGAAGATCAACGGCGCGGACCCCGACTTCCACCGCCGTGACCTGTGGGACGCGATCGACGCTGGCAGCCCCCCGGAATGGGATTTCGGCGTCCAGATTTTCGATGACAAGTTCGCCGAGAAGTTCGAGTTCGACGTGCTCGACGCCACCAAGATCATCCCCGAGGAACAGGTGCCGGTCCAGATCATCGGCCGCTTTGTGCTCGATGGCCACGTCAGCAATTTTTTCGCGGAAACCGAGCAGGTCGCGTTCTGCACGCAAAATGTCGTGCCGGGCATCGGCTTTTCCAACGACCCGCTGCTCCAGGGGCGCAACTTCTCCTATCTGGATACGCAGTTGAAGCGGCTTGGCAGCCCCAACTTCACGCACATTCCGATCAATCAGCCCCGCGGCTGCCCCGCCGCGAATTTTCAGCAGGACGGGCACATGGCCATGCGCAATCCAGTTGGCCGCGTGAACTATGAGCCCAACAGCTGGGCGGCAAGCCCCGCCAACCCGCGCGAGGATCCGGTGCGCGGCTATCGCCATTTCGCCGCTGACGAGGCGGGCCGCAAGATGCAGGTTCGCCCCGAGAGCTTTGCCGACCACTACAGCCAGGCGCGCCAGTTCTTCATCAGCCAGACGGCGAACGAACAGAAGCATATCGGCAATGCGCTCGTGTTCGAACTGTCGAAATGCGAGCGGGTCGACATCCGCGAGCGGATCGTGGCCCATCTGCGCAACATCGACGACCGTCTGGCAAAGGTCGTGGCGGACGGGCTGGGGCTTCCCGCCATGCCGGGACCGGCCGCCGCCAAGGTCAAGCCGCGCACCGACCTGCCACCGTCTGCCGCGCTCAGCATCGCCAGGCGCGGACCGGAAAGCTTCAAAGGGCGCAAGCTCGGTATATTGGTGAGCGACGATGCGCCCGCCGCGCTCGTCACGGCATTGATCGGGCAGGTCGAGGCGATGGGCGCCGTGCATGAAATCGTGGCGCCCAAGGTCGCGGGCGCGAGGCTCGACGATGGCAGCATGGTTGCGGCCAGGCAGAAGATCGACGGCGGGCCTTCGGTTCTCTACGATGCCGTCGCGCTGGTGCTGTCGCCAGCGGGCGCGGCGATACTGGCGCAGGACAAGCCTGCCCGGGACTTTGTCAGCGACGCCTACGCCCATTGCAAGTTCATCGGCTATAATGAGGACTCGCTTCCGCTGATCGACCGGGCGGGCATTTCCGAAGCGGACATGGACGAGGGCATGCTGGCCTTGGGCGGAGACAAGGACGTGAGCGCGTTTCTCTCCGCCTGCGGCAAACTGCGCCTGTGGGAGCGGGAATTCCGCGTCGATCTGGATGCCGCCGGGTTCCTCGCCACGAAATAGGCCATATCAAGGGCGCGCCGAACATGCTCTAAGGGAGGAGGGGAGGCGCGTTCGGGGGCGGCATGGGGCTGAGTTGGGCTGCGATACTGGCGCTTGGCCTTATCCTTGGCCTGTTCGCGGTCGCGACTGTCGTGGAGGCGCGCGGCGCCACGCTAGAGCGGTACCGCCGGGTCCGGCACGCGGTCTATACCATCGGGCTCGGCGTCTATTGCACCAGCTGGACCTTTTATGGCGCGGTAGGGAGCGCGGTCCGCGATGGCTGGACCTATCTGCCCATCTATGCCGCGCCTATTGCGTTTCTTGCGCTCGCTCCCCGGTTTCTCGCGCGGCTCGCCGAGGCGGTGGCGGCCGAGCGCGCGACCACGGCATCGGACTTCATCGCGGCGCGTTTCGGCCATGACACCGGCCTGGCGCGACTCGTCACAGTCACGGCCCTGCTCGGGTCGGTGCCCTATATCGCGCTTCAGCTCCGCTCGATCGGCAGCGCCATCGCGATCGTATCCGGGCAGGCGATAGCCCTTCCAGCGATGGTTGGCGCCGCGTTGACGCTGGCGCTGTTCGGTATCCTGTTCGGCGCGCGCAGGTTCGAGCTTGCCGGGCGCAGCGAGGGGCTGCTCTACGCGATAGGGCTGGATTCGCTTTTCAAGCTGATTGCGCTCGTCGCGATTGCCGGATGCGCCGTGGGTGTCATGCTCGCCCTGCCTGCCGAGGGGCTGGCGACGGGGGTGGCGATGATGCGGGACCGGTTCAGCCCGTCCCGTCTCTCGCTTGAAGTGGTTGTGATCTCGCTCATCTCCGCCACCGCGATCATCACGCTGCCGCGCCAGTTCTACATGGGGCTGGTCGAGGCGCGCCAACCCGGGGACCTGACTCGGGCGCGGCCGGGGCTCATCGTCTATCTGCTGCTCATGGCGCTGCTGATTCTGCCGGTCGCGCTGGCGGGCGAGGCGCTGCTGGGCGCGGACGTTCCGCCGGATCAATATGTGCTGCGCCTGCCCGCTGCCGCCGGAGAGGACATCATCACCGCGCTCGCGCTGCTTGGCGGCCTCAGCGCAGCGGCATCCATGGCGATTGTCGAAACCACGGCGCTGGCGACGATGGTGTCGAACGATCTCGTCTTTCCCAGCATCCTGCGCGACAAGGCGCCGGGGCGATCGGGCGAGATCGGGCGGCTCATGCTCGCTGTCCGCCGGTTCACCATATTGGCGATCATGCTGCTCGCTCTCGGCTGGGCCAGTCTCGTCTCCCCCAAGGATTCGCTGGCTTCGATCGGCCTCATCGCGTTCGCGGCCATGGCGCAGTTCACGCCGCACCTCATTCTCGCGACGCTGGGCAAGGATCGCGATGCGCTGGCTGGACGGGCGAGCCTCGGCACCGGCCTCGTGATCTGGCTCTACACGCTGGCGCTGCCCCCGGTGCTGCCCCGCACGGCGCTTGACGGGCTGGCGGCAGGCCCGCTCGACCCCTTGCGCCTGTTCGGCATCGGCGATGCATCGCCGCTGGTGCATGGGGTGATCTGGAGCCTCGGCTGCAATCTTGCGGTCTTTGCGCTCGTCACGGCGCGCAAGGTCAAAGCGCCCCCGTTGCCCCGCTTTATCCGCGGCCAGCGGCAGATCACCGACCTGTCCGGCCTTGTCCAGCTGACCGCCAGCTTCGTCGGGCAGGAACGCGCGGAGGCCGAGTTTCCCGGCGCCAGGCGCGGCATGCCGATCGACGGCAAGGCGGCGCGGCGTGCCCGCGCGCTGATCGCCGGCGTGGTGGGCGCGTCCTCGGCGCGCGCCCTTGTGGCCTCGGCGCTCGCGGGCGGGACGATGAACCTTCAGGAGGTGACCCGCCTGCTCGACGAGGGCGGGCAGAGCCTCCGTTTCTCGCGTGAGCTGCTCGCCTCCACCTTCGAGAATCTCGATGCGGGGATCAGCGTCGTCGATGCCGACCTCAATCTTGTCGCATGGAACAGCCGCTATCTCGACATGTTCGACTATCCGCCGGGCATGGTGCGCGTCGGCGCGCCGGTGGCCGATCTCATCCGGCACAACGCGCTGCGCGGCGACTTTGGCGAGGGCGACACCGAGTTTCACGTCACCAAACGCCTCGACCATCTCCGGCGCGGCCTCGATCACAGTTTCGAGCGTCGCCGGGTCGACGGGCGCGTCATCAAGACGGTCGGCGGGCCGATGCCGGGCGGCGGCTATGTGATGAGCTTCACCGACATCACCGAAGAGGCGCATGTGCGCGAGGAGCTGCGCCACACGCTAGAGGGGCTGGAGCAGCGCGTCGCCGAGCGCACCGAGGCGTTGAGCGCGGCCAACCGGCGGCTGGCTGAGGCGGACCGGGACAAGACGCGCTTTCTGGCGGCCGCCAGCCATGATCTTCTGCAACCGCTCCACGCTGCGAGGCTGTTCACGGCGGCGCTCCAGCGGGACGTGCCGGACGGGGCGCGGCCTCTCGTGGGGCGGGTGGAGAGCGCGATCCAGGCCGCCGACGATCTGCTGCGCGCTCTCCTCGACATCAGCAAGCTCGATGCCGGCGGCGTTCAGCCTGAGCCTGAGCCGGTTGCCCTGGCTCCGTTCCTCGCCGAACTCGTCGAAAGTTTCCGCCCGCAGGCCGAGGCCAAGGGGCTGGCCCTGCGCCTTGGCCCCTTGTCCGGCACGGTGGAAACCGACCCCGGCCTGCTGCGATCGGTGGTGCAGAACTTTCTTGCCAACGCCGTGCGCTACACGCCTGAGGGGGCGGTGCTTGTCGGCACGCGCCGGCGCGGCGATGCCATTCGGATCGACATTGTCGACACTGGCGTCGGCATAGAGGCGGGGCAGCTGGGCCAGATTTTTCGCGAGTTCACCCGGCTGGGGCGCGTGGAGGCGGAGGGGTTCGGGCTCGGGCTTGCGCTGGTCGAGCGCATCGCGCGCCTGATCGGCGGAGCCATCGACGTGCGCTCGGTGCCCGGCAGAGGCAGCCGCTTCAGCCTGACCCTGCCTGCCGCCGCCATCGCGGTCGCGCCGCGCGCTGCGGCGTCGGTCGTGCAGGGCTATGCCGGGCCGTTGCGGGTTCTCGTCGTCGATAATGATGCCCTCATTGTCGAGGCGACGAGCGCGCTCCTCGATCGCATCGGGCACAGGCCGTTCGGCGTGGGTGACGCAGCGTCGGCGCTTGCCCTCGCCGGGGAGGTGGACGCGGTCCTGGTCGACTATCGCCTCGCCCATGGCGAGGATGGCCTCAGCCTGGTGGCGGCGCTCCGCCAGCGTCGTCCGGCCATCCCCGCGCTCCTCATCACCGCCGAGAGCAGCCCCGCCCTGATCCGGGAGGCCGGGGCGCTGGGTGTCGGCGTCGTCGCGAAGCCAGCGAGCGCGGACCAGATCGCCGCCTTTCTCGCGCGTGTGTCAGTGGGTGAGGTCGAGCCCCATTGAGCGCGCGACGAGCGCCGCCTGCGTTCGGTTGCTCACGTCGAGCTTGCGCATCACCGCTGTCATGTGCGCCTTGACCGTGGCGACGCTCATGCCGAGATTGTGCGCGATCTGCTTGTTGAGCTGCCCGTCCAGCACGGCGAGCAGCACCTTGAGCTGGGTAGGGGTCAGCCCCGCCACCGCCGCGCGGATGGTCGCATCGGGCGTGTCGGCCGGGCGGGGCGCCGGCGCGCTTCTGCCGGCCAGCGCGCTCCTGATGGCGGCCTCGATCGCGGCAAGGTCGCTGTCCTTGCGCAGGAAACCGACAGCGCCGAAGGCCTGGGCTTCAACCGCCGCCCCGGCGCCGTCGGCGCTCGACACGACCAGGATCGGCACGTCCGGCCGCTCGGCATGGAGGAGGGCGATGCCCGAATAGCCCGTCGCGCCCGGCATTTTGAGGTCAAGGAGGATGAGGCCGAGATCCGCCGCTTCGCTCGCGGCCCGCGCCGCCGACGCCAGCGTTCCCGCCTCGACGATGCCAGCCTCCGGCAGCACGGCGCGCACGGCGAGAATGAGCGCCTGCCGGAAAAGCGGATGATCGTCGGCGATGAGGACGGTCGTCGTCATGCGCGCAAAGACTAGACCAAAGTCGTAGAGTTACAACCATTGTCTCTCTGGCCCTGCTCCCATGAAAACACGAGGCTGCCCGAGACCCCGGGACGACCATCGGGGGACGGAACAGGAGAGGCACATGCCGAAGAGAAGCATGGTTTACGTGCGCGCGCTGCTGGGGGCGAGCGCCCTGATCGCGCCGGGGCTGGCGCAGGCTGAGAGCGTCCGCGAAATGCAGATGATGGATCGGCTGGAAAAGCTGGAAGCTGAGGTGGCCCGGCTTCGCGCCGATCTTGCCACCGCGCGACAGGATCAGGCCACCACGGCCGCCGGATGGCAGGCCGCGACCCAGAAAAGCGACGCCACCGCCGCCAAGGTCGCCGCGCTGGAGAGCAGGGCGGGCGCGGACGGCATGAAATCGGGGTCGACCACGATCAAGATCGGCGGCTTCATCAAGCTGCACGCCTCCCACAGCCGCTACAGCGACGGCGAGGTCGCGTCCAATTCGTTCGGTCGCGACTTCTACCTGCCGCAGACGCTGCCGACGGGCGGCGGGCGGCCCAGCGAAGTGTCGGACTTCTCGGCCAAGCAGTCCCGCTTCTGGGTCAACTTCGGCACAGATGTCGCGGGCCATGCGGTCAAGGGGTATCTCGAAACCGATTTCCAGACCGCACCGGGCACACAGGGGTCGCAGCGCACCACCAACGGCTATGATCTCGCGCTGCGCCGCGCCTATCTGCAGCTCGACCGCTGGACGTTCGGCCAGGACTGGTCGACGTTCCAATATGTCGGCGCCCTGCCGGAATCGACCGACTTCGTCGGTGGTGCGGAAGGCACGGTCTTCGTCCGGCAGCCGCTCATCCGCTACAGCGCGCCTTTGTCCAAGAGCATGACCCTCCATGTCGCCATCGAGAACCCCGAGTCGGGCACGGCGAGCGCCGGCGCACCGGCGCTTGTCGAAAATGGCGACGATCGCCTGCCGGATTTCACCGCGCGGCTCGCATGGTCGGGCAAAATCGGCGAGCTGTCGCTCGCCGGGCTGCTGCGCGAAGTGCGGGCGGACAACGCAGGCGCCGTCGCCAGCACGACCGGCTACGGCGTGAGTGCCGCGGGCAAGATCTTCCTCAACACGGCGCGGTCTGCCGATGTCCGGTTCATGGCGACCTACGGCCACAATGCCGGGCGCTATATCGGCCTGAATTTCGCCCCGGACGCGATCCTCGATCCCGCCAGCGCAACCCTCCGGGATGTCAACGAATTTGCCGCCCTCGCGGCGGTCCGCGTGCCCCTGACACCGCAGCTTCGCCTCAACGTCATGGGCAGCTACCAGTCGGTCGACTATGACGGCGCGCTCACCGCCGCCAGCATCGCGTCCTTCAGCGATCAGGCCTGGAGCGCCGCCGCGAACATCTTCTATTCGCCGGTGAAGAACATCGACCTCGGCGTCGAATATCGTCACGGCGAGCGGCGGCTGGTGAGCGGCGCGCAGGGGCAGATCGACCGCATCGACTTCGCCGCCAAATATGGTTTCTGACCTCATAACGACAAGGAGAGTGTGCCATGGCTACCGCATATACCGCGTTACCCAAGCATCATAAGGCGACGCAGAACGAGAAGCTGGTCATTACCGCCTCCTCGCTCGGCACCGTCTTCGAATGGTATGATTTCTACCTCTACGGCCTGCTTGCGACCTTCATATCGAAGGTGTTCTTTGCGGGCGTCAACGAGACGACCGGATTCATCCTCGCCCTCGGCGCTTTCGCCGCAGGCTTTGCGGTGCGTCCATTCGGGGCGCTCGTATTCGGCCGCATCGGCGACCTTGTCGGACGCAAGAACACCTTCCTTGTGACGATGGGCATCATGGGCCTCTCAACCTTCGCGGTGGGCCTGCTGCCGGGATATGAGACGATCGGCATCGCCTCGCCGATCATCCTCGTGGCGCTGCGGATTCTTCAGGGTCTGGCGCTCGGCGGCGAATATGGCGGCGCGGCGACCTTCGTTGCCGAGCATGCGCCCAACAACAAGCGCGGCCTCTACACCAGTTTCATCCAGATCACCGCGACGTTCGGCCTGTTCGCGGCGCTGCTCGTGGTGCTGGGCTTCCGCACGGCGATCGGCGAGGAGGTGTTTGCCGAGTGGGGCTGGAGGCTCCCGTTCCTCATCTCGGCGGTGCTGCTTGCGATCTCGATGTGGATCCGCCTGCAGCTCAATGAAAGCCCCGTCTATCAGAAGATGAAGGAGGAGGGCACCACGTCCAAGGCGCCGCTCAGCGAGGCCTTTGGCCGCTGGTCCAACCTCAAGTTCGTGCTTATCTCGCTGTTCGGCGCGGTCGCCGGGCAAGCCGTCGTGTGGTATGCTGGCCAATTCTACGCGATGTTCTACCTCGAGAAGATCCTCAAGGTCGACGGCGCCACCACCAACATGCTGATTGCCGCCGCGCTCGCGCTCGGGACGCCGTTCTTTGTCGTCTTCGGCTGGCTGTCCGATCAGATCGGGCGCAAATACATCATCCTCGGCGGCTGCCTGCTCGGCGTCCTGACCTATTTCCCTGCCTTCCACGCCCTGTCGGATGCG
The DNA here is from genome assembly GCA_964529225.1 of uncultured Sphingobium sp. Classification (GTDB taxonomy): domain Bacteria; phylum Pseudomonadota; class Alphaproteobacteria; order Sphingomonadales; family Sphingomonadaceae; genus Sphingobium. Next base: position 38,537 of record CAZGVX010000005.1, on the reverse strand, counting down.
GCCAACCCCGCCCTGTCGGCGGCTGCCGCGAAGGCGCCGGTCTCCGTCACCGCAGATCCGGCGGAGTGCTCGTTCCAGTTCGACCCGATCGGCAAGAACAAGTTCGACAGCACGAGCTGCGATATCGCCAAGGCATATCTCGCCAAGAACGGTATCAACTATACCAATCGGGAAGCCCAGCCCGGCGCCGTTGCCAGCATTCACGTTGGCGGTGCTGTGCTGGTTGCGCCCAACCCGGACGCAGTGACGGGCACGGCGCGTGCCGACGCCATCAAAGCCTATCAGGACGAACTCAAGGCCGCCCTGGCCGATGCGGGCTATCCCGCCAAGGCCGATCCGGCACAGATCGACACCGTCAAGGTGGTGGCGATCCTGTTCTACCTCGTCCTTCTGGTGACGATGGTTTATGGCCCCATCGCGGCAATGCTGGTCGAACTGTTCCCGAGCCGCATCCGCTACACCTCTATGTCGCTGCCCTATCATATCGGCAACGGCTGGTTCGGAGGCTTCCTGCCGACCACGGCCTTTGCGATGGTCGCGGCCACGGGCGATATCTACTATGGTCTCTGGTATCCGGTCGTCGTCGCCGCCGCGACGGTGGTGATCGGCCTCATCTTCCTGCCGGAAACCTACAAGCGCAACATCGACGACTAGTCGTTGTCGCCCGGAATGCCGCGCCTTGTCATGGATCAAGGCGCGGCGTTTCCGTTTTTGCCAGACCTCGCCGCGACCATTGGAGGACATCATGAGCAGCACTGCCTCTCTGCCCGTAACCATTTCCACGCGATCGGGCCTTTCGCTAAGCGTCAGGCCAGCCACGCCATCGGACGAGGCTGATCTCGCCAGCTTCTTCGACCAGGTGCGCGAGGATGATCGCCGTTTCCGGTTTCTCGCCGCGAGCGACCATGTGCGTCACGAGCAGCTTGAACCGCTGGTCGAAGCCGATCACTACCGCAGCGAGAGCTTCCTCGCCTTCGACTCGGACGGTGGCCAGCTCGTCGCGTCCGGCCTGCTCGCCTGCGATGCCGGTTTCGACACTGCGGAGGTCGCGATCTCGGTGCGCGAGGACTATCGTGGCAAGGGAGTCGGCTGGGCCATGCTCGACCTGCTTGCGCGCGAGGCGGAGCGCCGGGGCGTGCGCAGGGTCATTTCCATCGAAGACAGGAACAATCACGCCGCCATCGAGCTGGAACGGGAAAAGGGCTTTGTGCCCGAACCGGTCGAGGGCGATCCGACTCTGGTCCTCCTGTCGAAGACCTTTCGTTGACGGCGACGTTCAGAACAGCAGGCGCTGGCCGATCGAGCCGCAAAGGCGGCCAAGGCTGGCGCCGTTGTCGATCAGGCTGAGGACGGCGAGACACATCACCGCGATCCCCAGCAGCCGGTTGCCGTGTCCGTCCCGCCCGAGGCGGCGCAGCCGCGCGTAGGCCGATCCGGTGGCGAGCAGGGCGGGCATTGTGCCGAGCGCGAATCCCGTCATCACCAGGCCGCCGCCCGCCGCGCTGCCAGCGAACAGCGCGTAAAGCAGCGCGCCATAGAGCATGCCGCACGGCATCAGCCCCCAGACCACACCAGCCGTAAAACGACCCAGCGGCCGTGGGGCGCCCAGCAAAAGCGATGCGGGCGACATCGACGGCATCAGCCGCCTGCCCAGCGCAGAGGGCGCAGGCGCGAATCCGGTCAGCGACAGCCCGATCCATCCGAGCGACAGTGCCGCCATCCAGCGCAGCAGCGCATGGCCGCTCATCACGTCGAATCCGCCGAGCACCGCGCCGCCGAAGCCGCCTGCAGCAGCGCCCAGCGCCGTATAGCCGAGCATCCGCCCGGCATGGAGCGCAAGCTGATCCTGCGTGGCCGCGACAGCATCCGATCCTTGCCGCGCGGGCTGTCCCAGCATCAGCGAGATGCCGCCGCACATGCCGACGCAGTGCAGGCTGGACGCAAGGCCAAGCAGAATGCCGCCGCTGAGGCCGATCGCGCTCGCTGGCATCAGATGGCGCTGCTGAACTGCCGGGCGCTGGCCGGACGATAGCCGTCGAAGCAGGCGGCGACCGCCCGCGCATAGGGGCGGCCGGTATCGGCGACCCGCAGGATGGGGCCGTTGCGTATCACAAGCTGCGCCTGCTCGAACGGTTTCAGGCGCTCGTCGGTCTCCGCCTCCAGTCCGCTGATGTCGGCGGGCCGGCCGCACAGCAGGTCGCTGATGATCGCGCCGCGCCTGAGGTCGTCCGGCGTGCGCATCGCGCCCCGTTCGGCGGTCAGCGCGCCCGCCGCTGCCCTGTCCCGATAGCGGCCCACCGTCTTGTCGTTCTGGACGAGGCGGTCGGCGAACTGGCTGATCGCGCTCGCGCCAAGGCCGATTGTGACCCCGGCACGATCCTCGGTGAAGCCTTGAAAATTGCGACCAAGCAGCCCCCGCACCGCCGCCGTCGCGATGGCATCGCCGGGACGGGCGAAATGGTCGAAGCCCACCGGCACATAACCCGCCGAGACAAATCGTTCATGCCCTATCGCGGCCATGCTGAACCTGCGTTGCTGGTCGGGCAGGTTGGCGCTGTCGATCCGGCGCTGGCGCGGGAGCAGGTGCGGCACGTGGGCATAGCCGAAGAGGGCAATCCGCTCCGGGGCCATCGCGATCGCTGCGTCGATGGTCTGGAGCAGGCTGGCCTCGTCCTGACCGGGCAGGCCATACATCAGGTCGAAATTGATCGACGCGATGCCATGCTGGCGCAGGCGGGCGACCGAGAGGGCGATCAGGTCGCTGCCCTGGATTCGCCCGATCGCCGCCTGAACGGCGGGGTCGAATGTCTGGACACCGAGGCTCACGCGCGAAACCCCGGCTGCGCCCAGCACCGTCGCCCAGCGTTCGTTGAAACCGCGCGGATCGAGCTCGACCGAGACGACCGGCGCCTGCGCGGCGAAGGCGACGGTGACGGCGTCGACCAGCCGGGCGAAGTCAAGCGGCGAAAGGGCGTTGGGACTGCCGCCGCCAAAGGCGATGCGCGTGACCCGGCCGCGTCCGCCTAGCCTGTCCGCAACCGTCCGGATCTCGCGATGCAAGGCATCAAGATAGGCTGAGAGGCGCTTTGTCCGGTTCGCCCGCCCGGTGTTGCAGCCGCAATACCAGCAGATCTCGGAGCAGAAGGGGATGTGGACGTAGAGCGAAACCGCCTCGTCGTCGCCTACGGTCGAGAGCGCATCGGCCATGGCGGCCTCGCCCACATCGCCCGTGAACTCCGCAGCGGTCGGATAGCTGGTGTAGCGCGGCACCGGCGTCGCCAGCAATTCGGGGATATAGGGCCACATAGTGCCTGGCCTTATCGCGCTTCCGCCCGCTCGCCCTTGACGAAGGTCAACAATCTTCTTGCGCCGGGTCAATGCCGCGGCTGCGCCGTCGCTGCACAAGGCCAGCCATGGTTCAGACGAAAAGGAAAGGGAACCGGAACATGAAGAAACTCCTGCTTTGTGCCGCCGCCGGTGCGATTGCGCTTGCCAGCCCCGCCGCCCATGCGGGCACGGCGGACGGCAAGATCCAGGTCAAGCTGCTCGGCTCGGCGGTGCTCGCGGACGGCAAGGTCAAGTCGATCCCCGTCGATCTTATCGGTCTTCCCGCCGGGACGGACACGGATGCGAGCGACAATGGCGTGCCGACTCTGGCAGTCGAGTATTTCTTCACGCCCAATGTGTCCGTCGAGACGATCTGCTGCGTGACCAACCATCAGGTCGACGGCGCGGGCGCGATTGATGGCGTGGGGCGCCTGGTCGAGGACCTTCTCATCCTGCCCGCGACCGTGACGGTGAAATATCATCTGCCGCTCGGCCCGATCAAACCCTATATCGGTGCTGGTCCGGCCTGGTTCCTGATGCTCGATTACAAGGCGGGCGTGGCTGCCAATGCACTCGGCGCGACGCGGGCGAAGGTCGACCACAAGTTCGGCGCCGCGCTGCAGGCGGGGGTCGACATTCCGATCGGCAGCAAGGGCTTTGGGGTCTCGCTCGACGCCAAGCGGTACTTCGTCGAGCCGACCGCGCATTTCTATACGGCTGCGGGGGTCGAGGCGCTTCGGACCAAGCACAAGCTCGATCCGTGGGTGCTGAGCGCCGGCATCGCCTACCGTTTCTGAAGCCTCCCGAGCGGGGAGAGGAAGGGGTGCCGCCGGTGCGGCGCCCCTTTTTCGTTTCAGTCAGACGGCGGGCTGGCCTCCCCATCGTCGATGAGGATGCGCATGGCCGCGCCTTCCGGGTCGTCGAACTGGCCGTCCTTCATGGCCCAGAAGAAGCCCGCGAGCCCGGTAAGGCCCAAGCCAAGCGCGACCGGAATGAGGATCAGAATGCCGTTCATCGCGCGCATGTCCTGAGGCGAAGCGAATTGCCGATGACGATCAGAGAACTCGCCGACATGGCAAGCGCCGCGATGAGGGGGGTCACCTGGCCAGCGATGGCGAGCGGCACCGCGCAGACATTGTAGAGGATGGCGGCCCCGAAATTCTGACGCACGACCGCCATCGTCCGGCGCGCGGCCCGCACCGCGCGGGGCAGGCTGGCGAGGCTGTCGCCCAGGAACACGATGTCGGCGGCCTGCTGTCCCACGTCGCTGGCGGACGCGGGGGCCATCGAGACATGAGCGGCGGCGAGCGCAGGGCCATCGTTCAGCCCGTCGCCGACCATTAGCGGCCGGTGGCCCTCGGCGATGCGCGTCTCAAGCCGGGCGAGCTTGGCCTGCGGCGTCATTGCGCCCATGGCGGGCACATCGAGCGTTGCGCCGAGCGCCTCGGCAACGGACGCCCGGTCGCCCGAACAGATGACGGGCGGCAGGCCGAGCGCGGCGAGCGCCTCCAGCGCCGCGCCAGCCTCCGGTCGCAGCCGGTCGGCGAAACGGATGACGTGCACAGCACCACCCAGATCCAGCGCGACGCGAAGTTCGGCCGGATCGCCTGACTCCGGCGCCTCCTCGGCGCGGGGGCGCCGCATCGCTACGGGCACGCCATCGGCCAGGCCATAAACGCCGTCGCCAGGCACGTCGCGCACATCCGTGAGCATTGCAGGAACAACATCCGCTCCGCCCAGCGCCTGACGCAGCGCCACCGCAAGCGGATGGCGGCTCGCCATGGCGAGCGCGAGGCCGGTGCGGCGCTCGGCCATGGTCAGGCTGTCGGCGTTCGACGCCGCCGGACGCCCGAGCGTCAGCGTCCCGGTCTTGTCGAGCATCGCCTCGTCAGCCTCTGCAAGACGTTCCAGTGCACTGCCGTCCTTGACCAATATGCCGGCGCGCATCAGTGCACCGCACGCGACGACCTGCGCCACCGGCACGGCGAGGCCGAGCGCGCAGGGGCAGGTGATGATGAGGACGGCGGTGGCGATCAGCAGCGCGTGATGCACGCCCGCGCCCGCGATCATCCATCCGGCGAAGCTGAGCGCGGCAAGGCTGTGGACGGCGGGCGCATAAAGGCGCGCGGCGCGGTCGGCGATTCGGACGTAGCGCGATCGGCCCTGCGCGGCGCTGTCCATCAGGCGGGCAATCTCGGCCAGCGCCCGCCGTTCGCCCACGGCAGTGACGCGCACGGTGACGGGGGCATCGAGATTCAGGCTGCCGCCAACCACCGCGCCGCCTGCGCCAAGCATGACCGGCGCGCTCTCGCCAGTGAGAAGCGACAGGTCGAAGCGACTCTCGCCGCTCTCGATCAGACCGTCCGCCGCGAGCCGCTCGCCAGCGGCAACCAGCATTCGGTCGTCCACGCGCAGGGCGGCGGCGGGGGTCCAGTGGCTTCGACCGTCGTGCGCGAGCACGAGCGCGCCCGGCGCCAGCCGTTTCACCAGCGTCTCGGCACCGCTCGCGGCACGGGCGCGCATCATGTCGTCGATGGCGCGCCCGGCAAGGAGGAAGGCGAGCAGCATCA
>CAZGVX010000005.1:0-32540 GCA_964529225.1 uncultured Sphingobium sp. | reverse complement strand
GCGCGCATCATGTCGTCGATGGCGCGCCCGGCAAGGAGGAAGGCGAGCAGCATCAGCGCACCGTCGAAATAGGCATGCTCACCGCCGACAACCGTCTCGTAAAGGCTCATGCCCGTCGCGAGCAGCACGCCGATCGAAATGGGCACGTCCATGTTCGTCGTGCGCGCCGCCAGCGCCTTCAGCGCGGAGCCGAAGAACGGGCGTCCGGCGTAGGTGATGGCGGGGATCGCAATGAGGGCGGAGAGCCAGTGGAACAGCGCACGCGACGACCCGCCCGCGCCCGACCAGACCGAAACGGAAAGCAGCATGACGTTCATCGCCGCGAAGCCTGCGACGGCGAGCGCGCGGAGCAGTTTCGCGGAGGCAAGGCAGCGTTCGCTTGCCGCGCTGTCCGACAGCGGATGCGCGTCGAACCCGGCGGCGGAAAAGGCGGCGATCAGCGCGGGTTCGTCAACCTCGGGCGCATGGACGAGCGTGACCGTGCGCGCCGAGACGTTCGCGCGCGCGCGGGCGATGCCGGGGGTCAGGGGCAGGCTGCGTTCGATCTTGGCGATGCAGCCGGCGCAGTGCATGTCCGGCACCGCGAAGCGGGTTTCCTGCAGAGCCGCGGCAAAGGCGCTGCTGTGGACGTTCACGACAGATCGACGACCCGGTGAAGCGATCCGCCGGGGGCCTTGACCGTCAGATGCACGATCCAGCGACCGGCGGGGAGCGGGGCGATGCTCTCATAGCGGCCGGGCGCGACCTCGCGGAAGGCGAACCGGCGCTGGGCGAGGCGTCCGAGCGGATGATCGGCCCGCGCGGTGATCGCGGCCGCGCTGATCGGCGCGCCGCCATTGGCAAGCGCGGCGGTCACGCGCGCGCCGTCGCGCCGCACGTCGAGCGTCCAGCCGAGCGCCCGTTCGGCGCGGGCCTTGTTCAGCCAGCCATTAAACTCCTGGCTCGCAATATAGCTGTTCTCAACCACCATGCCGCCGAAGGTGCGGCTGGCATAGACGGCGTTGACGAGGTTGACGGCGATCACCACGCCGAAAAAGGTAACGAAAAGCAAAGCCATGTGTCGCCCTGTGAACTGTCCGTTCATCGTGCCTGCTCCGGTCTGGTGAAATAGTCGCTGTCGCGCGCCTGCTCGCTGGCATCGTCGAGCGCGCGGACGGTGAAGGCGATATCGGTCTTCTCAGGCCCCTCGGCGGGCGCGACGACATAGAGGCGCTGCTTCGCGACCTGATCGGCCGCGACGGTCATTGTAAGGGTGCGGGCCGCAACATCCCGGTTCTGCCCCTCCGCCCACATCACCGCACCGGGCAGCCCTTCAAGCGCGACCTCCATGCGACGGGGGCGTGCCTGCATGTTGCGGAGCTTCAGAAGATAGGCATTGCGGATCGATCCGTCGGACAGACGCACATATTCGGGATTGCGATCGGCGCTGGCGGCGATGTCGATATGCGTGCGGGTGCCGAGGGCGAACAGCATGGCAAGGCCGATGGCCGACCACACGCCGAAGTAGATGAGGGTGCGCGGCCGGAACAGGCGCTTCAGGGCGGAAACCGGCGCTTCGCCGCGCATTTCCGCTTCGCAGTCGATCTCCGTCGCATAGTCGATGAGGCCGCGCGGGCGACCGATCTGCGCCATAACCCGGTCGCAGGCGTCGATGCACAGGGCGCAGGTGATGCAGCCGATCTGCGGCCCCTCGCGGATGTCGATGCCGGTCGGGCAGACCTGAACGCATTGCAGGCAGTCGATGCAGTCCCCGGTCTTGGCGGTTTCGTCGTGCGCCTTCTTGGTGCCATGGGTGCGGGGCTCCCCGCGCCAGTGACGATAGGTGACGATCAGCGACTTCTCGTCCAGCATCGCCGTCTGGATGCGCGGCCAGGGGCACATGTAGATGCACACCTGCTCGCGCATGAAGCCGCCGAAGATGAAGGTTGTCATCGTCAGCACGAAGGTGGTGCCATAGGCGACGGCGGGCGCCGTGCCGGTCCAGAACGCCCGCTGGAGCGTCGGCGCGTCGGCAAAGTAAAAGATCCACGCGCCGCCGGTCAGGAAGGCGATGGCGAGCCACGCCGCCCATTTGCGCAGGCGCTTCCAGAGCTTGCCTGCGCTCCACGGCGCCCGCTCCAGCCGCAGCTGCGCGTTGCGGTCGCCATCGAGGAACCGTTCGACGTGTTGGAACAGGTCGGTCCAGACCGTCTGCGGGCAGGTATAGCCGCACCAGGCGCGGCCCACCGCGCTCGTCACCAGGAACAGGCCGACCCCGGCCATGATGAGAAGGCCGGCGACATAGTAAAATTCATGCGGCCATATCTCGATCGAGAACATGTAAAAGCGGCGATTGGCGAGATCGACCAGCACCGCCTGATCGGGCGCATAGGGGCCGCGATCCCACCGGATCCACGGTGTTCCCCAGTAGATGCCGAGCGTGACGACCATCACCAGCCATTTGAAGCGGCGGAACGGGCCGTCTATCGCCTTGGGAAAGACGGCCTTGCGCTTCTCATAGGTGCCAAGCGGCGTGTTGGTGATGTCGTCGGGCGCGTTCATGGCTTCACTCGGCCGATGCGACCTGCTGCGGGGCAGGCGCGGCCTCGCCGCCGCCGAGCGAATGGACATAGGCTGCCAGCATCTTGATCGTCACCGGATCGAGACGGGCACCCCAGGCTGGCATGACGCCCTGCCGGCTGTTGGTGATGGTGTGTGCGAGCGACTCCCGGTCGCCGCCATAGAGCCAGATGGCGTCGGTCAGGTTGGGCGCCCCGAAGGCCCGGCCGCCCTTGGCGTCGGCCCCGTGGCACACGGCGCAGTTTGCCGTGAAGATTGCCTGTCCGCGGCGGGCCGAGGCGCTGCCTTTCTCCTCATGGCTTGCATAGCGGACGAAGGACACCGCATCCTGCACCTGATCGGGCGGCAGTATGCCGTCCCTGCCAAAGGCCGGCATCTGGCTGGTGCGGGTCTCCGCCACGTCCGGATTTCGGATGCCGTGGGTGATCGTGTACTCGATCGTCGCCAGGTCGCCGCCCCACAGCCAGTCGTCGTCGTTGAGGTTGGGATAGCCCTTCGACCCCGCCGCGCCCGAGCCGTGGCACTGCACGCAATGCACGCGGAAGGCCGCCCGACCACCCTCGATCGCCGCCGTCATGAGCTGGGGCTTGCCGGGCAACGCCTCGATGGGGGTGACCGCAAGCGCGGAGATGATGGGCGCGCGGCGCTTCGCCTCGACATCCATCTCGGTCGCGAGAACAGTCCGGCTCGACCAGCCGAGCATGCCGCGGCTGTAATCGTTCAGCATCGGCACTGCCGGATAGAGCACCACATAGCCGATTGCGAACACTATGGTCGCAAAGAAAGTGAGGAGCCACCAGCGCGGCAGGGGCGTGTTGAGTTCCTCGATCCCGTCCCACTCATGGCCGACGGTTTCGGTGCCGGTCGGGTGGTCGATGCGCTTGTTCTCAGCCATTGTGCGTCTCCCCCTTATCGGCTTCGTCCCCGAAAATGGACACTGCCGCCGTCTCATGATGGTGCTGCCCGCCGGGGCGGAAAGGCCAGACGATCAGCACGAGATAGAGAACCATGGTCGCCGCCAGCCCGTAACTGTCGGCAAAGGTGCGCAGATCGTCGTAGCTCACTTGGGCGTCTCCTGCGGCGCGGCGCTCTCGAAATCGACGAGGGTGCCGAGCATCTGCATGTAGGCGACGAGCGCATCCATCTCGGTCAGCCGATCGGGATCGCCGTCAAAGTCGCGGGCCTGGGCCTTGGGATAGCGTTTCAGCAGATCTGCGGTGTCCGCCTCCGGGTCCGCCTGCGCGGCGAGGTCGGCATTGGCGGCCTTGAGATCGGCATCGCCATAGGGCACGCCGACCGCCCGCAGCGCCTTGAGATGGGCGGTCATATCGCCCGCCTTCAGGTCGGTGGCGGCCAGAAACGCATAGGTCGGCATGATCGACTCCGGCACCACGCTGCGCGGGTCCTTCAGGTGCTGGACATGCCACTCGTCCGAGTATCGGCCGCCGACGCGCGCCAGGTCTGGCCCGGTCCGGATCGACCCCCACTGGAACGGATGATCATACATGCTTTCGGCCGCGAGGCTGTAGTGGCCGTAGCGTTCGACCTCGTCGCGGAACGGACGGATCATCTGGCTGTGGCAGTTGTAGCAGCCCTCCCGCATGTAGATGTTGCGGCCCGCCAGTTCGAGCGGCGTATAGGGACGGACGCCCTCGACCTTCTCGATCGTGTTGTCGATCCAGAACAGCGGCGCGATCTCGACGATCCCGCCGATCACGACGGCGATCAGGGCGAACACGCCGAGCAGGGTGACGTTGCGCTCGAGTGTCTTGTGCTTTTCGGCAAGCGTGGTCATGGCGCGTCGTCCTTATTCTGCGGGCGTGGCGGCGAAGGCAGGCGCAGCCGTCACAGGCCTGTCGCGCGCTTCGTCATGGGGTGTCTCGGTCATCGGCGCCTCGTCGCGGATGTCGCCCGCGATGGTGCGCCAGATGTTCACGGCCATCAGGATCGCGCCCGAGAGGTAGAGGAGACCGCCGATGGCGCGGATGAGGTAGAGCGGGTGCATCGCCTTCACGACGTCGGAGAAGGCATAGACGAGATAGCCGTCAGCCCCATATTCCCGCCACATCAGCCCCTGCATGATGCCGGCAACCCACATCGAGGCGGCGTAAAAAACGATGCCGACCGTCGCGAGCCAGAAGTGCCAGTTCACCATCCGCAAGGAATAGAGCCGCTGGCGACCCCACAGGCGCGGCGTCATGTAATAGACGCAGGCGAAGGTAATCATGCCGTTCCAGCCGAGCGCGCCCGAATGAACATGGCCGATAGTCCAGTTGGTGTAGTGCGACAGGCTGTTGACCGATTTCACAGACATCATCGGCCCTTCGAAGGTCGACATGCCGTAAAAGGCGAGGGCCATCACCATCATGCGGATGATCGGGTCGGTGCGGACCTTGTCCCACGCGCCGTTCAGCGTCATCAGGCCGTTGATCATGCCGCCCCAGCTCGGCATCCACAGCATGATCGAGAAGACCATGCCCAGCGTCTGCGCCCAGTCCGGCAGGGCGGTATAATGGAGGTGATGCGGGCCAGCCCAGATGTAGAGAAAGATCAGCGACCAGAAGTGGATGATCGACAGGCGATAGCTGTAGACCGGCCGCTCCGCCTGCTTGGGTACGAAATAGTACATCATCGCCAGGAAGCCGGCGGTCAGGAAGAAGCCGACCGCGTTATGGCCGTACCACCACTGGGTCAGCGCATCCTGCACGCCCGCAAAGGCGCTGTAGCTCTTGGACCCCAGCCAGCTGACCGGCACCGTCATGTTGTTGACGAGGTGCAGCATGGCGACGGTGAGGATGAAGCTGAGGTAGAACCAGTTGGCAACGTAGATGTGCGGCTCGCTCCGCTTCAGGATCGTGCCGGCGAACACCGCCAGATAGGCGACCCAGACGATCGTGAGCCAGAGATCGACATACCATTCGGGCTCGGCATATTCGCGCGCCTCGGTAATGCCCAGCAGATAGCCGGTCGCGGCGAGCACGATGAACAGCTGATAGCCCCAGAAGACGAAACGCGCCACGCCAGGGAGCGCGAGGCGCGCGCGGCAGGTGCGCTGCACGACGTAGAAGCTCGTCGCGATCAGCGCGTTGCCGCCGAACGCGAAGATCACCGCCGAGGTGTGGAGCGGTCGCACCCGGCCGAAATTGAGCCAGGGCTCGAAATTCAGCTGAGGAAAGGTGAGCTGCATGGCAATGACCACGCCGACCAGAAGGCCGACGACGCCCCAGAACATCGTGGCGATGACGCCCCAGCGAATCGGATCGTCGTCATAGCGGCTCTCGTCCGGCGTGCGCAGGATGCCGCGCACGATCGCGCCATAGTCGGCGCTGTGGATCGTTGCCCAGCAGGCGACCAGCGCCGCGAGACAGACGATCGCCATTTGCGCCGCGAACCCGCTGTCCACGGCCAGGGCGGCGGCCACGAAGGCCAGCAGCGCCGCGAACAGGAAAAAGCCTGCGCGCATCGTCAGTGCGGTCATATGCCCAAAACCCCCTTATCATTGTGGATGGCATCGGGAAGGCTATTGGGCGCGAATGACGGTGCGAACCTTGACGTAGGTCAAAACCCGCAGCGGGATCGAAACAGATGAATTTTCAGAACGTTAATGGCGCTATCGCGCGCGCAGGTCAGTCGTTTGCGGCTGCTTGCTCCAGCGCGGTGCGACTTTTGATCACCACGGTGCGTCGGCTGGGCAGGTCGATCACCCCTGCCTCGCGCAGCCGGGTGAGCTGGCGGCTGACCGTCTCGATCGTGAGGCCGAGCAGATCCGCGATCTGCTGGCGGCTGAGCGGCAGTTCGAATTCGGCGGCTTCCAGGAAGCTGTGCGAACAGCCGACATTGGACAGCCGGTCGGCCATCTCGAGGAGGAAGGTGGCGAGTCGCTCGCCGGCGCTCTTGCGGCCGAGCAGAAGCATCCAGTTGCGGGCGCGATCGAGCTCGGTCAGTGTGCGTTCAAGCAGCTTGTGTTCGAGCGCGGGATGTTCGCGGGCAAAAGCGTCAAAGGCCGATCGCGAAAACAGGCACAGCCGCGAATCGCTGATCGCCGTGACCCGGTGCAGCGTTGTCTCGCCAAAGGGGCGACCGATGAAGTCCGAGGGATAGACGACGCCGACAATCTGCTCGCGCCCGTCCGAGGTTGATGTCGACTGCTTGAGGACGCCTTCGATGACATTGGCGACCTGGATGCTGTCGTCGCCTTCCCACATCAACGTCTGCCCGCGCGCGACGGTGACGCGGCGGCCGACCTTGTTGAGGGCATCCAGTTCCGAAGCGTCAAGCGCGGAGCAGATCGCCCGGTTTCGCACAACACACTGATCGCAGCTTGTCATATTGGCGCCATAGCACCAATCGGGGCAAAATCGAGCGATTTCCCATAGACCTAAGTCCCGGTTGTGAAACGCGGTGAGGGTTTCAGGGTAGCAGGCTGCGCAGATCCTCCGGCCGGTCGATATCCGCCAGCAGGCCAGGCGGCGCCATCGCGATGGTGGCGTCGCGCAGCAGATGGCGCGCCCCCTCGTCGCCCTCCAGCCAAGTGAGGCGGTCGAACCAGGCCTGGCCGAACAGCGCGGGCGGCGACCGGCGCATCCCGTCGCCCGAGGCGACGATGGTGTCCGGCCCGTCGGCGAGGCTGAACAGCGCCGCGACATGGGTGCCTGTCACCCGCGGCATGTCGGCGAGTGCGATGAGGATCGCATCGACGCCATGACGGCGCGCCGCCTCCACGCCGAGGCGGATCGAGCCCGACAGTCCTGTTTCCGGTGTATCGTTTCGCACAGGCTGATATCCGTGCGCGGCGACGTCGAGCGCCGCGCTGCCGACGACCGCGATGCGCCTCGCGAACGGCACGCTCGCGAGGGCCGTGACCGCATGCATGGCGAGCGGCCTGCCGAGGAGCGGCGCCGTCAGCTTGTCTGCCGCGCCGAACCGGGTTGATCGGCCAGCGGCGAGGAGGATGAGTGCGGTGCCTGACGGGTCGATCATTGCAGATCCAGGCTAATCCCATACATGGGGGTTCTCAATGCCCCAGCCTATGCCCCTTGGTCCCGGCGCCCCATGAAAAACGCCAGGGCGATTTTCCGCTTCCTGCTGGAGGCGGCGGCGCGCGGCGAGCGCACCGTGCTCGTCACGATCACGGACATCGTCGGCGGGTCTTCCCGCTCGCCGGGCACGCACATGGCCGTGAGCGAATCAGGCGACTGGCTCGGCGCCCTGTCCGGGGGATGTGTCGAGGCGGCGATCGCCGGCGAAGCGCGCCGCGTATTGGAAACAGACGAGGCGAAGGTGTTGCGGTTCGGCGCGGGCTCTCCGTTCATCGACGTCAGGCTGCCATGCGGCGGGACGATCGACCTGCTCATGGTGCCACAGCCAGCATCGGAGCTGTTGCGGGAGGCGCTGGCGCGTCTCGACGCGCGGCAGCCGGTCGCGCTGCGGCTTGCACGCAGCGGCGCGATGGCCGTCGAGGTTTCGGCCGGTGCGGCGCCCTCCGCCTGGGACGGGCCGTGGTTCGTTGCGCGCCACGCGCCGGATCTCAGGCTGTGCGTGCTGGGGCACGGCGCGGAAGTCATGGCACTGGCGCGACTTGGTCAGGCCTATGGTGCGGATGTCGTCGTCCTGACGCCGGAGGAGGCCATCGCGGGGGAGGCCGCTGCCCGGGGCATGGCATCGCACCTGCTGATGACCGCTTCGCGCTCGCCCCATCTCCAGGCCGACGCCGGGACTGCGGTCGTGTTCCTGTTTCACGACCACGACTGGGAGATTGAGCTGCTCAGGCAGGCACTGGAGCAGGACGCCTTCTTTGTAGGCGCGATGGGCAGTCGCGGCACCCATGCCGCGCGCGCCGCAGCTCTTGCGGCGGTCGGCGTGTCCGCTGCGGATATCGAGCGTGTCGTCGGTCCGATCGGGCTCATTCCCGCCACACGCGACCCCGAAGGTCTCGCCGTTTCCGTGCTTGCGCAGATCGTGGGCCGCCGCCCACCGGGATGAAGGGCTGGTGTGCCTGCGTGCGATGCGGTAAAGACGTTCTGCATCGCAACTCTTCATGCGCTGACATGTTGTTGCGATGCTGCTCTGGTCTCAGCCGGGCCGATCGCGTCATCGAGAGGATCATTGTCGAATATGGAACCTTCGGACAGCTTCCCCCTGTCGCGGCGCGGCGTGATCGCAGGCGCGACGGCGTCGGCGGCGGCGACCGCCCTGCCTGCCATTCCTCTCCAGGCCGCACCGGCGAAAAAGGTCCGTCCCGACATGATGAACGTCAACCTGAAGGTGAACGGCAAGGCGCAGGCCTTGACGCTCGATACCCGGACCACCCTGCTCGATGCGCTGCGCGAGCATCTTCACCTTACCGGATCGAAAAAAGGGTGCGATCACGGCCAGTGCGGCGCCTGTACGGTCATCGTCAACGGGCGGCGGATCAACGCCTGCCTCAGCCTCGCCGTGATGCATGAAGGCGACAACATCACAACCATCGAGGGACTTGGCACGGCCGACCGGCTCCATCCCATGCAGGCGGCGTTTCTGCGTCATGACGGGTTCCAGTGCGGTTATTGCACGCCGGGCCAGATCTGCTCGGCGGTGGCTGTCCTTGATGAGATCAGGCAAGGGATACCGAGCCATGTCAGCCCCAGCCTGACCGACAGTCCATCGGCCAGCAATCAGGAGATGCGGGAGCGGATGAGCGGCAATATCTGCCGGTGCGGCGCCTATTCCAACATCCTTGAGGCGATGGCCGAAGTGGCGGGAGGGGCGGCGTGAGGACGTTCACCTACGAACGGGCGAGTTCTCCGGCGGCTGCCGCTGCCGCCGCCGCAAGGACGCCGGGTGCGCGGTTCATCGCCGGCGGCACCAACCTGCTCGATCTCATGAAGCTGGAGATCGAGACGCCCGCCCATCTGATCGACGTCAACGGGCTCGCGCTGGACCGGATCGAGGATACGGCGTCGGGCGGACTTCGTATCGGCGCGCTGGTGCGCAATACCGACCTTGCCGCCCATCAGCGCGTCCGGCGCGACTATGGCCTGCTTTCCCGCGCGCTGCTTGCCGGCGCCTCCGGCCAGTTGCGCAACAAGGCGACGACGGCGGGCAATCTCCTCCAGCGCACGCGCTGCGCCTATTTTTACGATACCAATCAGCCCTGCAACAAACGCAGGCCCGGCAGCGGCTGCGCCGCCATCGGCGGGATCAGCCGGCAGCTTGGCGTCATCGGTGTAAGCGAAGCCTGCATCGCGACCAATCCGGGCGACATGGCCGTCGCCCTGCGCGCGCTCGACGCGACGGTCGAGACAGTCCGGGCCGATGGCGGCGTCCGTTCGATCCCGATCGCGGACTTCCACCGCCTGCCCGGCGATACGCCTCAGGTCGAGCACGCGCTCGACAAGGGTGAGCTTGTCACGGCGGTGACGCTTCCCGCGCCGGTCGGCGGCAGGCACATCTATCACAAGGTGCGCGACCGGGCCTCCTACGCCTTCGCGCTTGTCTCTGTTGGCCTGATCCTGCGCGACGACGGGACGGGCCGGGTGGCGGTCGGCGGGGTCGCGCCAAAGCCTTGGCGCAGCGAGGCGGCAGAGGCCGACCTCGCCCGCGGCGCCGGGGCGGTGACGGCAACGCTCCTGCGTGGGGCGAAGCCGACCGCCGACAATGCATTCAAGCTCACCCTGGTCGAGCGGACGCTCGGCGCGGTGCTGGCCGAAGCGAGGAGCTGAGCCATGAAGTTCGATCAGCCCGCCACCACCAATCCGATCGACCAGCTCAAGGTCATCGGGAAGGCCACTGACCGGATCGACGGTCCCCTTAAGATCACCGGCGCCGCGCCCTACGCCTATGAACGGCACGATGCGGTGAAAAATGCCGCCTATGGCTATGTCGTCGGGTCGGCCATCGCCAAGGGGCGCATCGCGTCGATCGACCTGAGCGCCGCAAAGGGCGCCCCCGGCGTGCTCGCGGTGGTCACCGCCGAGAATGCGGGCAGTCTCGCCAAGGGGAACTTCAATACCGCAAAGCTGCTCGGTGGCCCGGACATCGAGCATTACCATCAGGCGATCGCGCTGATCGTCGCGGAGAGCTTTGAGCAGGCGCGGGCGGCGGCGGCGCTGCTGCGCGTCGATTACAGCCGGACGGATGGGCATTTCGATCTCGCTGCGGTGCTGGACAGCGCGATCGCGCCCCAGGCGAAGTTCGGCGGACCGGCGGACAGCGCCCGTGGTGACTTCGCTGCGGCATTCGCGGCCGCGCCGGTCACGCTCGACGCGCGCTATACGACGCCGGACCAGTCGCACGCCATGATGGAGCCCCATGCCTCCACGGCCCTGTGGGAGGGCGACCGGCTGACGATCTACACCTCGAACCAGATGATCGCCTGGAGCAGGGGCGACATTGCCAAAACGCTCGGTATTCCGGCCGAGAAGGTGCGTCTCGTGTCCCCCTATATCGGTGGCGGTTTCGGCGCGAAGCTGTTTGTGCGCGCCGACGCGATCCTTGCCGCTCTGGGCGCGAAGGCGTGCGGACGGCCGGTCAAGGTCGCGCTCTCCCGGCCCCTGATCTTCAACAACACCACCCATCGGCCCGCCACTATCCAGCGCATCCGCATCGGCGCCACAAGGGAAGGCAAGATCACCGCGATCGGCCATGAAAGCTGGTCCGGCGACCTGTCGGGGGGAGGCCCGGAGACGGCCGTGGACCAGACGCGGCTGCTCTACGCGGGTGAAAACCGGATGACCGCGACCCGGCTTGCGGTGCTCGACTTGCCGGAGGGCAACGCCATGCGCGCGCCGGGCGAGGCGCCCGGCCTGATGGCGCTGGAGATTGCCATGGACGAAATGGCTGAAAAGCTCGGCATGGACCCGGTGCAGTTCAGGATCATCAACGATACGCAGGTCGATCCCGAGAAGCCCGAGCGCAGCTTCTCGCAGCGGCAGCTCGTGCAGTGCCTTGAACAAGGCGCGAAAACATTCGGATGGAGCGCACGCAAGCCAAAGCCGGCGCAGGTGCGCGAGGGCCGCTGGCTGGTCGGTCTGGGCATGGCGGCGGGTATCCGCAACAACCTGCTTGGCAAGTCCGCCGCCCGGGTGCGCCTCAACGGCGACGGCATGATCACGGTCGAAACCGACATGACCGACATCGGCACCGGCAGTTATACCATCATCGCCCAAACCGCGGCCGAGACGATGGGCGTGCCGCTTGACCGGATCGCCGTCATTCTGGGGGACTCGGATTTTCCCGTCTCATGCGGGTCCGGGGGCCAATGGGGCGCGAACAACGCAACGGCGGGCGTCTATGCGGCGTGCATGAAGCTGCGCGAGACGGTGGCGCAGCGGCTTGGTATCAATGCGGACGACGTTCAGTTCAGCGACGGGATGGTGCGTTCGGGCACACTGCGTGTGAAGCTGTCGGATGTCGCCAAGGCGGGCGAATTGGTGGCCGAAGATGGCATCGACTATGGCGATCTCGACAAACGCTATCAGCAGTCCACCTTTGCCGCGCATTTCGTCGAAGTCGCCGTGGACTCGGCGACCGGCGAGGTGCGCGTCCGACGGATGCTCGCGGTGTGCGCGGCGGGGCGCATCCTCAATCCCAAGGCGGCGCGCAGCCAGGTGATCGGCGCCATGACCATGGGTGTAGGTGCGGCGCTCACCGAGGAACTGGCGGTCGACAAGCGTTTCGGCTTTTTCGTCAATCACGATCTGGCGGGGTATGAAGTGCCGGTCCATGCCGACATTCCGCATCAGGACGTGATCTTCCTCGACGAGACGGACCCGATTTCCTCGCCGATGAAAGCCAAGGGCGTGGGAGAACTCGGCCTGTGCGGGGTCGGCGCGGCTGTCGCAAACGCGATCTACAACGCGACCGGCGTCAGGGTGCGGGACTATCCGATCACACTCGACAAATATCTCGACCGCCTGCCAGCGATGGCCTGAGCCTTGCGCGGGGGCGGCTCTTTCAGGTCGATCGTTGTTCTTACCGGCGCCGGCATTTCCGCCGAGAGCGGGCTCGCGACCTTTCGCGGTCCCGATGGGCTGTGGGAGGGGCATCGGGTGGAGGATGTCTGCACGCCCGAGGCGCTCCGGCGTGACCCGGCTATGGTCCACCGCTTCTATGACGAACGCCGGGCGAAGCTGGCCGAGGTTGCGCCCAATCCCGCGCATGCGGCGCTGGCGCGGCTCGATCGGGAATGGCCGGGCGCGCTACTGATCGTCACCCAGAATGTCGACGACCTGCACGAACGGGTGGGCGCGACGCGCCTTGTCCACATGCATGGTGAGCTTCGCAGCGCGCTGTGCGCTCAGTGCGGCGAGCGGGCGGCCTGGGCGACCAGCCTGCCGCCGGGAAGCGCCTGCGGAGGCTGCGGCGCGCCCGCGCTGCGGCCGGACATCGTCTTCTTTGGCGAGATGCCCTATCATATGGAGGCGATCGAGGCGGCGCTGATGACCGTCGACCTGTTCGTGTCGATAGGGACATCGGGCGCTGTCTATCCGGCGGCGGGCTTCGTGCAGACCGCGCGCTATCGCGGTGCCCATTGCGTCGAGCTCAATCTCGACCCGTCAGCCGGCAGCCACATGTTCCATGAGAGCCTTATGGGCCCTGCGGGCGAACTGGTGCCCGCGCTGGTGGATGATTTGCTGAGCGCCGAACGATAGGCTATGGCGCCTGCCATGTCCGCCGACACACAGAAAAGAGAGTTCTTCGCCGTCCTGCCGCGCGCGCTTGCCGGGCGCTGCCCGGTCTGCGGATCGGCGCCCCTCTTTCGCGCGTTCCTGAAACCCGTCGACCATTGCCAGGCATGCGGGCAGGACTGGACGCATCAGCAGGCGGACGATTTTCCGGCCTATATCGTCATTCTGCTGCTCGGCCATGTCCTTGTCCCGACCGTCATCACGATCAATCTGGCGCTCTCGCTACCGCTGATCGGGCAGATGATCCTGTGGCCCGCATTGACCGCGGTCCTGGCGCTCCTCCTCATCCAGCCGGTCAAAGGCGCGGTAATCGCCTGGCAATGGGCGCAGCGCATGCACGGTTTCTGAGCCGTGACCGACGCCATGCCGTCTCAGCCACCGCTGCGCCTCGCGGTCGTGCCGGTCACCCCGTTCCAGCAGAACTGTTCCCTCCTGTGGTGCACCGCGACCATGAAGGGGGCCTTTGTCGATCCGGGCGGCGACCTTGACCGGCTGAAGGCGGCCGCGGCGCAGGCGGGCGTCACCATCGAGAAGCTGCTGGTGACCCATGGCCATATCGACCATTGCGGCCAGGCCGGACTATTGGCGCAGGATCTCGGCGTGCCGATCGAGGGGCCGCATGAGGACGACCGCTTCTGGATCGCCCGGCTGAACGACGACCGCGCGAGCTTTGGCCTGACCGGGCAGCCGTTCGAGCCGGATCGCTGGCTTGTCCAGGGCGACCGGGTGCAGGTGGGCGAACTGGTGCTCGACGTGCTGCACTGTCCGGGCCACACGCCGGGCCATATCGTCTTTCATCACGCCCCCTCCCGGCTCGCGATCGTGGGCGATGTGCTGTTCAAGGGGTCGATAGGCCGCACCGATTTCCCCCTCGGCAACCATGGCGACCTCATCGCGTCGATCACCGGACGGCTCTGGCCGCTTGGCAACGAGACGGTGTTTGTCCCTGGCCATGGCGAGATGAGCAGCTTTGCCGCAGAGCGCGCCGCCAATCCCTACGTCGCGGATGCTGTCCTGTCGCGGAATTGAATGGCTTGCGCCTGCCGGAAAAAACGCTATAGGCCCTCTCTCTCGCGCAGGTCCGGGCTAATCCCGGCTGGCGATCCGCATGGGGTCGCGAGCCATCGTGGTTGTCATGGCAACAGGCGCGGCCGCAATTTGGGAAAACGAACGGATAAGGTGCCGACATGGCTGTCCCCAAGCGAAAGACGACGCCCTCCCGCAGGGGCATGCGCCGCAGCCATGATTCGCTGCGCGTCGAAGCATTTCAGGAATGTTCCAACTGCGGCGAGCTCAAGCGTCCGCACAATCTCTGCCCGTCTTGCGGTCACTATAACGGCCGGGAAATCCTCCAGATCGGCGCCTGATTGCTTCGCGGGCCGGGGGTCAGCCTGACGTGACGGACAAGCGGCGCATCGCCATCGACGTGATGGGCGGTGATGGTGGGGCGGCTGTGGCCGTGGCGGGCGCTGCTCTGGCGCTTGAGCGCGACGGTTCGCTCGGCTTTCTTCTGATCGGTGACGAACCGGCCATCGTCGCCGCGCTTGCCGCGCGGCCGCAACTGGCGGCTGCCGCCACGATCCGCCATACCGACAGCGTCGTCGCCGGGACGGACAAGCCCAGCCAGGCGCTGCGCAACGGGCGCGGCAGTTCCATGGCGCTCGCCATCGACGCGGTGAAGTCCGGCGAGGCAGGCGCCGCCGTCTCGGCGGGTAACACGGGCGCGCTGATGGCCATGGCCAAGCTCTCCCTGCGCACAATGCCGGGCATTGACCGCCCGGCGCTCGCCGCGATCCTGCCCACGCTTGGCGCGCATGATGCAGTGATGCTCGACCTAGGCGCCAATACCGAGTGCGATGCGCGCAATCTTGTGGAATTCGCCATCATGGGTGCCGCCTATGCGCGGGCGCTGCTAGGCATCGAGCAACCGCGCGTCAGCCTCCTCAACATCGGCACCGAAGAGCTCAAGGGCACCGAGGAAATCCGCGAGGCGGCGGCCCTGCTGCGGGGCGCGCCCGATCTCCCCTTCCGCTTCGGCGGGTTCATCGAGGGTGACAAGATCGGCTCGGGTGAGGTCGATGTCATCGTGTCATCGGGCTTTGCGGGCAATGTCGCGCTCAAGACCGCCGAAGGCACGGCGCGCCTCGTCACCGAGTTTCTTCGCCGCGCCTTCACCAGTTCGCTGCGCTCCAAGGCGGGGTTCCTCCTCTCCAAGCCCGCGCTGCACCTCCTCAAGGTCCACCTTGATCCCAACAACCATAACGGGGCCGTGTTTCTCGGGCTGAACGGCATCGTCGTGAAGAGCCATGGCAGTGCCGACGAGAAGGGCCTCGCCAACGCTGTGGATGTCGCGGTTCGTCTGCTTGACGGAGCCGTGAACGACCGGATCGCGCAGGATCTCGCCCGGCTGGGTGAGCTTGCGCTGCCGCCCGTCGCGATCTCGTCGGCGCAATGACTATCCGTTCCGTTCTGACAGGGACGGGCTCCGCCCTGCCAGCCACGCGCGTCACCAATGCGGAGCTTGCCGGGCGAGTCGACACCAGCGACGCCTGGATCGTCGAGCGCACCGGCATCCGCACCCGCCACATTGCTGGCGAGGGCGAGACGACGGTGAGCCTCGCCGCTCAGGCGGCACGCGCTGCGCTCGGCGCTGCCGGGCTGGAGGCCGGAGCGATCGACCTCATCATCGTCGCGACCGCAACGCCGGATCAGACCTTTCCCGCAAGCGCCACAAGCGTTCAGGCGGCACTTGGCATCGCGGATGGCATCGCCTTTGATGTAGCCGCAGTCTGCTCGGGGTTCCTCTATGCGCTCACCGTCGCGGACAATATGCTGCGCGGCGGTGCGGCCACGCGGGCGCTGGTGATCGGCTCGGAGACGTTCAGCCGTATCCTCGACTGGGAAGACCGGGCGACCTGTGTGCTGTTCGGCGACGGCGCGGGCGCTGTCGTGCTGGAGCGTCGCGAGGTGGACGAAGCTGGGCCGGGGATTTTGGCGAGCCGCCTCCATGCCGACGGTCGGCACAACCAGCTCCTCTATGTCGATGGCGGACCGTCGACCACCGGCACGGTCGGCAAGCTGAGGATGAAGGGGCAGGAGGTTTTCCGCCACGCGGTGACCAATCTTGCCGCCGTGCTTCGCGAGGTGCTGGATGACGCGGCGCTCGACGTCGGCGATGTCGACTGGGTCGTGCCGCACCAGGCCAATGCGCGGATTCTCGATGCCACCGCCCGGAAGCTCGGCCTGCCGCCTGAGCGGGTGGTGGTGACCGTGGACCGCCACGCCAATACCTCCGCCGCATCGGTGCCTTTGGCGCTTGATCTTGCGGTTCGGGACGGGCGAATCCAGCCGGGCCAGATTGTCGTGCTGGAGGCGATGGGCGGGGGCTTTACATGGGGCGCCTGCATCCTTCGCACCTGAGCCTGGAAGGTGATTCGTGTCATTCAGGGGCTAATCGCCTGAAAAGACGTCGCTGTGTTCGTCAAGCTGCCATATTGCATATTTTCGCCATTTCTCGCAGAACACTGCGCGAGAGTGGGGAGACGATATGTTGAATATGGACAGTTGGCGTTCGGCCGACCGGACTCTGACGCGGGCTGACATCGCGGACAAGCTCCATCGTCAGGTGGGACTGTCCAAGGCAGAATCGTCTGCGATCGTCGAGGCCGTCCTCGAGCATATGAGCGCGGCCCTGGAAGACGGAGAGAACGTCAAGATTTCGGGTTTCGGCACGTTCGCCCTGCGTGACAAGCACGCGCGTGTCGGTCGCAATCCCAAGACGGGGGTGGAAGTGCCAATCGCGCCCCGCCGGGTGCTGACTTTCCGTCCGTGCCAGGCCATGCGCGACAGGCTTGCGCGAGGGCGGTAGGCGATACGGCGCTTCGGATTGACCCTGACCGTGCGATGGTTAGACTCGCCGGCGATGGACAAAGCCGAAGGTGCCTTTCTGACAATCGGTGAGCTTGCGCAGGAACTTGGCGTTCCGCAGCATATCCTGCGTTATTGGGAAACCCGCTTTCCACAGCTGCGCCCCCTGCAACGGGCTGGCAACCGGCGTTATTATCGGCCGGAAGATGTCCTTGTCGCCCGCCGGATCCATCGGCTTCTGAATGTCGAGGGATTTACGATGAAGGGCGCGGCCAAGGCGCTGGCTGGCGCTTCGGTCGAGCCTGAACGCCGTCATCGGGATGCTGCCACGCCCGATGCGCCAGCTGCGCCGACGCTGCTTGACCGCCTCATGACCATTCGCCAGGAACTCGCCGAGGCCCTGCGCGCGCCCAGGCCCTGACCGGGGGATCAGCTGCGGTCCGGCCCCAGGGTCGCGTCTATGTCGCGCGGCCGCATGAACAGCGACAGTTCGGCTGGCCTGCCGATATCCGCCCAGCGATCGGCCGCGAAGTCCAGACGGGCGATGGTGGCGGTGGGATATTTGATCTCGACCTCCGTGCGGGCAGGGCAGCCGCCTTCCGGCACCATGTCGAGCACCAGATCCTCCAGACCCGGATTGTGACCCACCATCAGGAGCGTCTCACAGATGTCGGGCTGGTCGCGCAGCACGTCGAGCAAAGTCGCGGAGGACGCCAGATATATCCGCCGGTCCCAATGGGCGTCGATCGCCTTGCCATAGCTGTCCATGAAGGTTGCTAGCGTCTCGGTGGCGCGCACGGCGGGCGAGGCGATCACGCGGTCGAAATGGAGCGCGGCCCCCTTCGCCCATTGGCCCATCACCTGCGCGGCGCGTCTGCCCCGGTCGTTCAGCGGCCGGTCGAAATCGCGTGTGACCGCGTCGCTCCAGTCCGATTTGGCATGGCGAAGGAGGATGACGCTTTTCATTGATGCTCCGGATCGAACGGTCGCTGTGCGCCATGCCCCATATTCATGTCGTATCCAAGTCGTTCGGCGTCGGTCTGATGACGACGGAAGTCGGTGACGCGCGCGACGGCGTCCTCGAGCGTGAGGCGAAGGACAGGTGCGCCCGGCGGGAAGGCGTTCAGCATCCGGCTCGGCACCGCCGCGCTCAGCAGCACGAACTGGCCGCGGTCCCCTGCCCGGCGGATGAGCCGCCCGAACGCCTGCGCCAGGCGGCTGCGGACCAGCCGGTCGCCATGGTCGTCGCCATCCCAGGCGAGCTTGCGCGCGGCATGGAGCACGGAGGGCTTTGGCCAGGGCAATGCCTCCATGATGACGAGTCGGAGCGTCTCGCCGGGCGCGTCGATCCCGTCGCGCAGCGCGTCCGTGCCGAGGATGGAGGCATGGGGGTCGGCGCGGAACAGGTCGATGAGGGTGCCGATGTCGATGGGATCGACATGCTGGGCGAAGAGCGGGAGGCCGATCCGCGCCAGCCGGTCAGCAATGCGCGCGTGGACGGCGCGCAGCCGCCGGATGGCGGTGAACAGTCCAAGCGCGCCGCCGCCGGCCGCTTCGATCAGGCGGGCATAGGCGGTGGCGAGAGCAGCCATGTCGCCGCGCTTCACGTCGGTGACGATGAGGACTTCTGACCGCGCGGCATAGTCGAACGGGCTGTCGGCCGCGAACAGCAGCGGCGCGAGCGGCAGATGGGCGGCGCCGGTGAGGCGCGCGGCATGGTCCCAGTTGCCGCCAGCGCGCAGCGTGGCGGATGTCACGAGCGCACCATGGGCATGGCTCAGCACATGCTCCGCGAGCGGGCGCGTGGGATCGAGCCAGTGCCGGCGCAGTGCCACATCATATTCGCGCCCGTCGATCCGCTCGACAGCGAGCCAGTCGACGAAATCGGGGTCGACGGGGCCGCCGACCCGGCCCAGCATCGCGATCCATGTCGCCAGCGTGTCGATCCGCCGCTGGAGCGATCCGCGCGCGCCCTCGATCCGGTTGCGTCCCTCGCCATCGAGCCAGTCGGGCGGGTCGCCGAGCAGCAGGTCGAGCCGGTGGTCGAGCGTCCGCAGCGCGCCGAGGAGGACGGCCAGCGCGTCGGCCGCCCCCTGTGCCGCTTCGACCAGCCGCGCAGGCGGATCGGCAAGCTCCGCCTCCAGCCCATAGCCGGGGTCGACATCCTTGGCCTTGCGTTCTTCCACCGCGCGGGCGTGAACGGTCTCGCGCAGGTGCGACAGATAGCCCTCGATCGGGCCTAGCGGCTGCGATGCGGCGAGACGGGCCAGCCAGTCGTCGCCGGGCAGCGCCTGCGCCGCCACGCTGGCGGCGGCGATGGCCTCGCCCGCCGCCTCATCATAGCTCGCGACGTCGGCAAGCCGCGCGGCAAGGCCACGGCGACGGCCGCGCCGCGACCCCTCGGGGCCCATGATCCAGCGCCTCAGTTCGATCGCTTCCGCGCCGGACAGATGCGCTGAAAAGGCGCTGTCTGCGGCGTGGAAAAGATGGTGCCCCTCGTCAAAGACATAGCGTGACGGCGCCGCGCCGCGCCCCAGCACCGCCTCGATCAGGACGAGGGCATGATTGGCGATGACGATGTCGGCCTGTTCGGCGGCACGCTGCGCCCGCTCGATGAAGCAGCGGCGATAGTGGGGGCAGCCGGCATGGATGCACTCGCCGCGCCGGTCGGTCAGCCCCGATGTGCCGGAGCGGCGGAACAGGGTCGGCAGCCAGCCCGGCAGGTCGCCGCCGACCATGTCGCCGTCGCGGGTCCACATCGCCCATCGCGCCGCGAGTTGCGCGAAGACGGCGCCGCGTCCCGTCATCCCACCCTGCATCGCTTCCTCGAGATTGAGGAGGCAGAGATAGTTTTCGCGTCCCTTGCGCACCGCGATCCGGCTCCGGCGTTGCGCCGGATCGGGATAGAGCCGGGCGCTTTCCTGAAGCAGCTGGCGCTGCAGCGCCTTGGTGTAGGTCGAGACCCAGACGGCTCCGCCAGCCTCCGCCGCCCAGAGCGAGGCGGGCGCGAGATAGCCGAGCGTCTTGCCGATGCCGGTGCCCGCGTCGCCGAGGACGAGGCGAGGGGCGCCGGCCCGCTCGCGGGGCGCGAACGCGGTGGCTGCCGCCTGCGCAAAGGCACGCTGGCCCGCGCGCGCTTCGCCCGCCGCGCCCACCAGCGCATCGAGTTGATCGTCAATATCCTCTGCCGCGAGCGTCACGGGCCGGGGTGGCTGTCGCGGCGGCCCCTCGGTCCACTCGGGCAGGCGCGACAGGCCGTAACTCTCCTGCCGTTCCGCCCGCTCGCCCAGCACCGGGCGGACCATCGGCGCCCAGTTCCACCGCGCGCGCTCAAGGCCGCGCAGGCTGGCCCCGGCCCCCGCGCGGGTCGCCCATCCGGGGTCGCGCATGTCCGCGAGCAACCGTTCGGCCAGCACCGGCAGCAGCGCGGCGGCCGCCTCCCCCGTGACTGGCGCGTCCAGCCCCAGCGACAGGGCAAGCCCGGCGGGGGAAGGCACGGCAAAGCGTGTCGGATGGACGAAGGCGAACAGCTCGAGAAGGTCGAGACCCGAAAGCTCGCCATAGCCGAGACGCGCCGCGAGCAGGGGAATGTTCAGCATGATGCAGGGCCGGTCCAGCGCGACCATGCGCGCTTCGGCCCGGTCGACAGCGCGCGTTATGCCCTGGTGAGAGAGCCACGCACCGGCATGGTCGATATGCAGGGCGGGCGGGAGGTTGGCGGTCATGGGCTGAAAGCCTAGTCCCGCCATCAGGTCAGCGCCAGCCCGCGCCGGTTAAACAGGCGGATTGCCCAGCGCCGTCCACGAGGGAAAGATTTTGCACCTGAATGGTTCATATCAGGTTCAACGGCTTGCGTGAGTTACCCGAATTCTGTAATCTTAATCACCGGGTAAAAAATCGCAAAAGCCGGGTCGTATTGCTGAGAGAGGATCACTCGGTGCAGGTCGAACATTTCAGGCAAATGTCATTTCACCCCGATGAAGTTGTCGATCGCGGCTCGGAGTGGCTTTCCCGCGCTGCCGGCATCGGCGGCTTTTTTGTCGGCGTGATCGGGATGTTCCTGTTCATTTTCGCCTGACAGGCATCAGGCGGTCAGTTGGCGCGGCGACGGCCGAAATGCGCCGCAGTGCCAGCGGCGCCCAGCATATATGGCGCGAGTGCATCGGCCAGGTTGGCGCTGTGCGGCGACTGTTTCGCCTGAGCCAGCAGCAGCGCCTCGTGAAGTGGCCCCTCCACCAGATCGAACGGAAAGCGGGCGCCCATGCGGTCGATTTCCGACCAGATGCACTGGCAGAAGATGGTCTGCCCCTGATATTCGATGTGAAATTTGGTGCCGAGCGGCAGGCTGATGTCGGCAATCTGCGCGCCTTCCTCGGTAAGGTCGACGATCCGGCCTTCCAGCGAATCGAGAACGGTCGTGATCGTCACGGGAATATTGACGGTGGTGCGGACATTGCGACGGCGCGATTCCATGGATTTCACTCCCGCTTCATGCTTTGATGGCTCGAATAACGGCCGCCAGCGAAACGGTTATAGTCGCTAGATCGGGAAAGACGGTTAAGGGCGCAACAATCCTGTTTCGCGTCGCCTGGCGTGGGAAAAAGACTTAGCCCGGCGCGCCATGCGCGTTAAAGGGCGCGCCATGACAAACATATCCGCTGATCTGCGCGTCGCTGCGCTCCAGTCCAAGGCCTGGCCGTTCGAGGAGGCGCGCCGCGTTCTCAAGCGGTGCGAGCAGACCACACCGGCAAAAGGCCATGCCCTGTTCGAAACGGGCTATGGCCCGTCCGGCCTGCCGCATATCGGCACGTTCAACGAGGTGCTGCGCACGACGATGGTGCGCCGCGCGTTCGAGGCGATGAGCGACCTGCCGACGCGGCTCGTGGCGTTCAGCGACGATATGGACGGGCTTCGCAAAGTGCCTGACAATGTCCCGAACCAGGCGATGCTCGCCGAACATCTCGGCAAACCGCTGACGGCGGTCCCCGACCCCTTCGGCGACTATGAGAGCTTCGCGCATCACAACAATGCGATGCTGCGACGTTTTCTCGACCGTTTCGGCTTCGACTATGAATTTGTGAGTTCGACCGAGCAATATCGGGCGGGCGCGTTTGACGAGGCGCTGCGCAACGTCCTGCGCAACTATCAGGCGATCATGGACATCATGCTGCCGACACTGCGCGCGGAACGGGCGGCGACCTATTCCCCGGTGCTGCCGATCAGTCCGTCGAGCGGCGTGGTGCTGCAGGTGCCGGTCGAGGTGGTCGATGCCGAGGCTGGCCTCATCCGCTTCGAGGATGAGGACGGCGCGATCGTCGAGCAGTCGATCCTGTCAGGCGGCGCCAAGCTCCAGTGGAAGGTCGACTGGGCGATGCGCTGGGTCGCGCTCGATGTCGATTATGAGATGTACGGCAAGGATCTGACCGACAGCGGCGTCCAGTCGGGCAAAATCGCGCGCGTGCTGGGCGGGCGCAAGCCCGAGGGCCTGATCTACGAGATGTTCCTCGACGAGCGGGGCGAGAAGATCAGCAAGTCCAAGGGCAATGGCCTCAGCCTGGAGGAGTGGCTCATCTATGGCAATGAGGAGAGCCTCGCCTTTTATGCGTATCGGGAGCCCAAGAGCGCCAAACAGCTCCACATCGGCGTGATCCCGCGCGCGGTCGACGAATATGAGCAGTTCCGGGCGCAATATGCAGCGCAGCCGGTGGACAAGCGGCTCGGCAATCCGGTGCATCACATCCACAATGGCGATGTGCCTGCCGATGGCCCGCCGGTCAGCTACGGCCTCTTGCTCAATCTCGTGGGCGTGATGGGCGCCGATGCGACCGAAGATCAGGTGTGGGCCTATCTCGGCAATTATGCGCCCGGCGTGTCAGCCGCGAGCGATCCGGCGCTGGCGGTGCTGGTGACGTCCGCGCTCGCCTATAATCGCGATTTCGTTGCGCCGACACTCAAGCGCCGCGCCCCGGAGTCAAACGAGGCGGCGGCCCTGCGCGAACTCGATGCGCAGCTTGCGGCGCTGTCCGACGATGCTGGCGCGGAGGACATCCAGAACATCGTCTATGAAATCGGCAAAGACCCGCTTTACGGGTTCGAGCAGCTGCGCGACTGGTTCAAGGCGCTGTATCAGACGCTTCTGGGCGCGGATCAGGGGCCGCGCATGGGCAGCTTCATCGCGCTGTACGGGATCGCCAACAGTCGCCGCCTCGTGGCGGAGGCGCTGGCACGGGCGCCGGCCTGAGAAAAGGGGCGACCAGCAGGCCGCCCCCTTCCGACGGAAAGGCTTACCAGAAGAAGCCGCGATAGACCCGCACGACATGGCCGGTGCGGACATTGACGAGCAGCACGTCGTTGTAATGGCGCACATAGCGCAGATGGCGTCCCGGCGGCGGCAGGCGATAGCGTGCATAGTCGCTCACATAATAGCGCGGGCCGTAATAAGCGGGACGGATACGGACGCCATCCGAGAAGCGATAGTAGCGGAACGGTGCGCGCCAGGTGCCAGCGCGATAAATGTCGCGGTGACGGTCGCGATAGTCCCGCCAGTCTTCGCGATATTCGCGCTTGGCGTCGCGCACGTCGCGGCGTTCCTCGCGCACGTCGTGGCGATCGCCGTGCCTGTAGGCCTGGTTGAGTTCACGCTGTTCCTCGCGGATGTCCTGGCGGTCGCGGCGCAACTCGCCGGTCTGGGCGTTGGCCATGGCGGGCAGCGCGGTCGCGGCGATGAGCGCGGTAAGAATGAGCTTGCGCATGGGTTGTCTCCTTTTCAGTCTGCGCATTCGGGCCGGTTTGAACCCGATGAGCACAGTGCGGTTATCGCCCCGGCGCGCTGAATGTTCCGGGAACGCAAGATGCAGAAGCTGTTCAGCTTTGTCGCATTGTGTCGATATTTGATATCGGTGCTGGCTGCCATGGTTTTGCCGCCCCTTCAGCGATTGGACACCGCGACCGATACCCAGGGACGCTCGCGATACCATTTCGTGAGCACATATTTGACGCCCCGGATAACGGGCAGCGCAGCATGGAGACTGTCGATATTGGGCGCGCCGTCGGGCCGCATGTTGTTCCACACAAGGAGCGTGCCCGCGCGCGGCGGCACCAGGAAACCGGCATGGGGGAACTGCGTTTCGCCCCCTTCCTCGACCGCGCACAGATAGGCCATCGCGGTCCAGATCCGCTGCCCGCCATGATCCCGCATCAGCGGCCAATAGGAGGCTTTGGGCGGGAAATAGTCGCAATGGACCTTGTATTCCTGCCCCGGTTCGTACCGTTGGCCCTGGATTGTCTCACCATAGGCGGTCGCAAAGCCGGTGAGCGAGTCGATCCGGCGCGTCAGCTTTTCGACCAGCGGATCGGACGGGTCGAGATTGCAGCTCGAACTGGTGCGATAGCCGTCGACGTGCGAGCCGCTGAACAGGCGCGATGGGGTGGCTCCCGCGTCGATCCGGCCCAGCATCTCGCCGCACTCGGCGGGCGAGAGAAAGCCGTGACGGACAAATATTTCGAGCTTGTCGTTGGCGATCCGGCTCATCATCGGGTTACGCCTTAGCCTGTCGCCGACGCGCTGGCCTATGGCGGCGCGTTCGGCAGAGGGCTGATCCGGGTCGTCGGGGAACGGGGTGTCGCTCACGCCGCCGGTTCGTGCCACCTCCGCTGCGCCTGCTCAAGCGAAAAGGGCCGAAGCGGTGTCGCCCCGGCCCATTCATCGGTCAATTTCACCAGAAGAAGCGGTGGATCACGTCGACAACATAGCCGTTGCGGACATCGACCAGCAGCGCGTCGTCATAATAGCGCACCCAGCGCAGGGGACCGTAAGCGGGCGGCAGGCGATAGGCCCACGGGTCGCTGATCCAGTAGGTCGGTGCGAACAGGACATTGTTCAGAAACAGGCCGACGGAGAAACTGCGATAGCTATAATGCCATCCGCGCGGCGCCCGATAGGTCGGCAGTCGGTAAATGCCACGATTGAAACTGCGGTGCCGCTGCCAGTCGTACCGGCCGTCCCGGCGCCAGTCGTTGTTCCAGCGACGGTCATGGTCGCGCCGACCCCAGTCGCTGTGGCGCCAGTCGTTCCGATCGCCATCGCGGCGCGGCGTTGCGTTCCAGTCCCGCCGGTTGTCGTCGCGCCGCGATTCGTCGCCTCTATTCCAGTCCCGCCGCGGATTTGTGCCATGGTCGCGGCGGCTGTCGCGTTCCCGGTCCCAATTGCGGCGATTGTCGCTGTTGTCGCTCTGGAATTGCGCTGCGGGCGCTCGCGGCGAGCGGAAGCCGTCGGCCTGTGCGCCGCCCAGTCCCTGGCCCTGATGATGCGGACCGCGCGGCGATCGGAAGTCCGATCGCTCGGATGTGCCGGAACGCCGCTCCTGTCCATCACCACCACGGTCCTGCGCCATCGCCGGAACCGCCATCGTCACCGCGCCTGCCGCCAGCAGCGCCGCCATCCATCCTCGCCTCATGGTCTTGTCTCCAGTCCGGAAGCGGGACTTCCCGCCATGGCGGTGGATTAGGGCAGCGGCATTGACCCGATGCTGAACGGGTAGGTCAGCCAATTGAAAGCTTCGCCTATGGCTCCGGCGTGAGGGCCGGCACCTGCCGGGCGGCGTCCTCCGGCGCGATGCCCGGCGGTGGGGCGGCCGCGAGCCGGGTCT
Source organism: uncultured Sphingobium sp. (assembly GCA_964529225.1). Taxonomy (GTDB): domain Bacteria; phylum Pseudomonadota; class Alphaproteobacteria; order Sphingomonadales; family Sphingomonadaceae; genus Sphingobium. Next base: position 6,799 of record CAZGVX010000005.1, on the reverse strand, counting down.
CGTCCCGCAGGATGGCGCCGGCAAGGTGGATTGCCTCGCGCACGCGCGGATAGGTGCCGCAGCGGCAGATATTGGTGATCGCGGCGTCGATCTGCGCATCGCTCGGCGTGCGATTGGCCTTGAGGAGCGCGGCGGCCGCCATCATCATGCCTGGCTGGCAATAGCCGCATTGCATGACATTCTTTTCTGCCCATGCCTGCTGGACCGGGTGGCTGCGGTCGGGCGAGAGTCCCTCGATGGTGGTGACAAAGCGCCCCTCGACCTCGGCAATGGCGACCTGGCAGCTGCGCACAGCCCGGCCGTCGACATGGACGGTGCAGGCGCCGCAGTCGCCCGTCCCGCAGCCATATTTCGTCCCGGTGAGGTTCGAGGCATCGCGCAGCGCCCAGAGCAGCGGCGTTTCGGGCGGCAGTCGATACTGCACCGGGCGGTCGTTGACGGTGAACTTGGTCATCGCGGGCCAAGATGCCGCCACCGACCCGTCTGTCAATCGTGCGTTGCGCGTCCGACACGCCTCGCAGCGCAAATGCCTGCGCCCCCTTGCCCGAATCGGACGGCGCTGATAGGGGCGCGCGATGGACGTCGCGGCCTCGCTGTCGCGGCGCTATGTTTTTTGGGGCCAATGGCGTTGCAGGCGACGCTTTGCGAACCCGCTCAAAGAGACTGGAGACTGACCGGCTTATGCAAATCATCGTGCGCGATAACAATGTCGACCAGGCGCTGCGGGCGCTCAAGAAGAAGCTGCAGCGCGAGGGCGTCTATCGCGAGATGAAGTTGCGTCGCCACTATGAGAAGCCGTCGGAAAAGCGCGCGCGTGAGAAGGCGGCGGCCGTTCGCCGCGCCCGCAAGCTGGAGCGCAAGCGCATGGAGCGCGACGGCAGCCGCTAAGGCATTTTCGTAGCCGCAGTGACTTGCGCCGCCATGCGGGCCGACGCATAAGCCGCCCCGGAAAGCTGCCTACTCAGGGGATAGTCCGATGTCCGTTACCGCCGTTCCGCTTCGCCCGGTCGCCAGGGGCGCCATCGCCCGGCTCTGGATCGGCGTCGTCATCGCGCTGCTTCTGGGCGTCGGACTGGCCTTTGCCGGCACCGCGCATTTCGGCACGACGCCCTCCGGCCTCAAATATCAGGTGATGGAGAAGGGCACCGGCCCCTCGCCGACCAAGGAAGACTTCGCGCTCGTCGCCTACAAGGGCATGCTGGAAGACGGCACAGTGTTCGACCAGAACGACCGTGGCGCACCGATGGAAGTGAGCGGTGTTGTCGAGGGTTTCGGCGAGGCGCTGACGATGATGCGCAAGGGCGGCCATATGCGCGTCTGGATCCCGGCCAAGCTCGGTTATGGCGACAATCCGCCGCCGGGCAGCGGCATTCCGCCGGGCGCGACGCTGCAGTTCGACATTCGTCTGCTCGAGTTCAAGACCCGCGCCGAAGTGATGCAGATGCAGCAGCAGATGCAGATGCAGCGGATGTTGCAGGGAGGCGCCATGCCGGGCGCCGAAGGCGCGCCGCAGCCCTGAGCCCGCACTGTCGGCCGGTGTTCAGCGCCTCGCGAGCATCGCGCGCAGACGGGCGGCGGTGACAGCGCAGGTCACGGCTGGCACGGCGAGCAGAACCAGATAAACAACGCCGACCGGCAGCAGCGGTCCTGCGCCGCTGTGCGCGACGATGACCGGAAGCTGCGCGACCGTGAGCAGCGCACCGCCCGCGCAGGCTTGACGACCGGCTGCAGCGCCCCACGCGGCGCAGAGCAGCAGGCATCCGGGATAAGCGACGGAAAAATAGTGCCGGGAGTCCCACGGCTCCGCGACGTGGAGGATATGGCTGGCGAGCAGCCAGTAGCCGACGCCAATCGCGAACAGTGCGATCAGCCGGCCAAGGCCCGCCGCGGTCACTCCGCCGGGTCGGGGTGCAGGCTCGAAAAGGCCCGTTCGGTCCTGAGGCCGTGCCACCAGGTCAGCGGGTTCCACGAGGCATTGCCGTTCAGCGAGAAGGTGATGAACTCCGCGCGACCGCCGATGCTTTCCCACGGCACCGGGCCGCCAAGCCCTTCCTCGGCAAGCGGCACCCGGCTGTCCGCGCTGTTGTCGCGATTGTCCCCCATCAGGAAGACATGGCCCGCCGGGATTGTCACCGGCCCATACCAGTCGGTTGCCCTTGGCCCCTCGTCGATGATGAGATAGCTGCGCCCGCCGGGCAGCGTCTCGCGCTTGACCGGCAGCAGACAGGCGCGGCGGCCGTCAGGCGAGAAGCCGAGCGCGCCGGGAAACTGCAACGGGTCGCATGGCGCATCGGCGTCGACCGGCACGGCCAGCGGCGGCAGGGTCCGCTGCGCCAGCGGCGTGCCGTTAAGGATCACCTGCCCACCGCGCACCTCGAGCGTATCGCCGGGCAAGCCGATCACCCGCTTGATATAGTCTTCCGAACGGCCTTGCGGCTGGACGATCACGATGTCGCCGCGCGACGGCAGCCGGCCCAGCAGGCGCCCGGCCATCGGCGGGAGGATGTGAAAGCTCGGCGATACGTAGGACCAGCCATAGGCGAACTTGTTCACCACCAGCCGGTCGCCCTTGAGCAGCACCGGCATCATGGACTCGGAGGGAATGTAGAAGGGCTTGGCGATGAAGCTGTGAAAGCCGAGCACGGCGAGGATCAGCACGGCGATGCTCTTGATCTCGCCCCACCAGTCGGTGCCTTTTGCCGGCTCGTCGCCTCCGCCTTCCGCCAGGGCGCGTGCGTCTTCAGGCATCGAAACGGGCCTCCAGTATCACAAAGGCCTGCGCCCAGGGATGATCGTCGGTCAAGGTGAGGTGCACATGTAATACACTGCCTGCTGGCGTCAAGGCGTCGAGCCGGGCCTTCGCGCCGCCGGTCAGGGCCAGGGTGGGCGCGCCCGAGGGCAGGTTGACGACGCCAATGTCCTTCAGAAAAACACCGTGGCTGAAACCTGTGCCGACGGCCTTGCTGAATGCCTCCTTGGCCGCGAACCGCTTTGCCAGTGTCGCGGCCTTGGTGAACGGGCGCCTGCCGGCCTTGGCCTGCTCGATCTCGGTGAAGCAACGCTGTTCGAAGCGCGCGCCGAACCGGTCGAGCGACTGCTGGATGCGCTCGATATTGCACAGGTCCGATCCGAGGCCGACGATCATCGCGCAGCGTCCATGGCGCTCCGCATCTGCGCGATGCTTTCCGCGAGGCCGAGAAAGATCGCCTCGCCGATCAGGAAATGGCCGATGTTGAGCTCGCGCAGCTGCGGGATGGCGGCAACCGGCCCGACATTGTCGTGGGTGAGGCCATGGCCCGCATGCGGTTCGATGCCGTTGCGCGCGGCGAGCGCGGCCGCATCGGCGAGGCGCTTCAACTCGTCGGCCCGGCCATCGGGCGGCAGGTGCGCATAGGCCCCGGTGTGGAACTCGACGACCGGCGCGCCGAGGTCGCGCGCGGCGATGATCTGGGCCGCTTCGGGCGCGATGAACAGGCTGATGCGGATGCCGGCGCTGGCCAGTGCCGCCACGATCGGGCGAAGGGTCTCGATCTGCCCGGCCGCGTCCAGCCCGCCCTCGGTCGTGCGCTCCTCGCGCCGCTCGGGCACGATGCAGGCTGCGTGTGGCCGGTGGCGGAGCGCGATCTCCAGCATCTCCGGCGTTGCGGCCATCTCCAGATTCAGCGGCACGGACAGCGAGGCTTTCAGCCGGGCGATGTCCTCGTCGCGGATGTGCCGCCGGTCTTCGCGCAGATGGGCGGTGATCCCGTCCGCGCCAGCGCGCACGGCAAGCAGCGCGGCATCCACCGGGTCGGGATGGTTGCCGCCGCGCGCGTTGCGGATCGTCGCGACATGGTCGATGTTGACGCCGAGGCGGAGCCGGTGTGCCGATGCCATGGCCTGGGTTCAGCTTTCGCGGCTGCCGGGCTTGACCGCCGGGATCGCGGCGAGCTCGGGCGGCAGCGCGTCGGCATCGAAGACCGGGAAGTTCAGGCTGACGAGCGGATAGAAAGGCACACCGAGATCGACGGTTCCGCCCGACCGGTCGACAAGCGCGACCTCCGCAACGACATCGCCGCCCGCCGCGCGGACAGCGTCCATCGCCTGACGCGACGAAAGGCCGGTTGTCACAACGTCCTCGACCATCAGCACCGACTGGCCCGGCCTGATGGCGAAACCGCGGCGAAGTTCGAACGCCCCCTGCGGCCGCTCGACGAATATCGCGTCAACCTGGAGCGCGCGGCCCATTTCATGACCGATGATGAGGCCTCCCATCGCTGGCGAGACGACAAGGTCGATGCGGGCGCGCAGGTCGCGCGGCAGTTTCTGCGCCAGTGCCACAGCCAGCTTCGCCGCGCGGTCGGCGTTCATCAACACGCGCGCGCACTGGAGATAATAGGCGCTGCGCTTGCCGGACGAAAGTATGAAATGGCCTTGCAAAAGGGCGTCCGAGGTCCGGAATTCCGCCAGAATTTCGTCTTCCGTCATCAATGCTTGTCCCCAGGGTCAGGCCGGGAGATAGTCGCGGGGACACGCGGGATCAACTTAAACGCGCGCGAAGCCATATTGGGTGCTTGAGACATGGAAAAAGCCGACCTATAGGCGACGGAATCGGGGTTCCGTCAGCGCCAGCGCATGAACGGGACGAGAGGTGGACAGGTGAGTGCGATCTATGATCTGGGGTAGGACGATAGTGCTGGCCGTGGCTCTGGCTTTCGGGGCGGGTGCCGCACAGGCGCAGGCGCCCGCAGCGGCGCTGCCGGCTGCGAGCAACGCGGTTGAGGCGGCGGCGCCGGCCTCCGACAATGCCGTGGCCCCCGCGGATAATGCGGCCGCGCCCGCCGCCAAGGTTGCGGCCCCCACGCCGCTCAAGCCCGATCCGGAATTTGGCCAGCCGCGCGTCGGCGAAACGCTCTTCCAGCAGCAGGTGACGGCCAACGGCCGCTATGCGCAGTGGTTCCACAACGACATCCTGCTGCCGATCTGCGCGATCATTTCGCTGTTCGTGCTGGCGCTGCTGATCTGGGTGATCGCGCGCTACAACCGCGCCGCCAATCCGGTTCCGTCCAAGGTGTCGCACAACACGATGATCGAGATCGTCTGGACGCTCGCGCCGGTCCTGATCCTCGTCGGCGTCGCCATTCCGTCGATCGACCTCCTCGCCAAGCAGTTCAAGCCCGCGCCCAAGGACGCGCTGACCGTCAAGGTGACCGGCTACCAGTGGTATTGGGGCTATGAATATCCCGACAACGGCATCGGTGAATATGTCTCCAACATGGTGCCGCGCGAAAAGGCGCTCGATATGGGCGAGCCCGCCATGCTCGCGGTCGATAACAAGCTCGTTCTGCCCGTCGGGCGGCCCATCAAGATCATCGCCACCGGCAGTGACGTGATCCACGCCTTTTCGGTCCCGGCCTTCTGGGTGAAGATCGACGCGGTGCCGGGGCGCCTTAACGAGGTGACCTTCACCATCGACCGGCCCGGCGTGTATTACGGCCAGTGTTCGGAACTGTGCGGCGCGCGCCACGGCTATATGCCGATCGCGGTCGAGGCGCTGCCGCAGGACCAGTTCGCGAAATGGGTTGAATCGCAGGGCGGCACGATGACGCCCGAGGGCGCCGCCGCTGACGCGACGGCCGCCACCGCCGCCGGTGCCGAAGGCGCCGCGAGCCACAGCTGAAGATAACAGGTAGGACGGGTCCATGAGCACGACAATCACCGGCGACGCCATCCCTGGGGGCCATGAGCACGATCACGCGCATCATGATGCCGATCACAAGCCGGGCTTCTTCGCCCGCTGGTTCATGTCCACCAACCACAAGGACATCGGCACGCTCTATCTGATTTTCGCGATCTTCGCCGGGGTTGTCGGCGGCGCGATCTCCGGCCTGATGCGCGCGGAGCTTGCGCAGCCGGGAATCCAGTATCTCCAGACCTGGGCGACCATGCAGGCCAATCTGATGGGCGAAGCCGCGCCCAGCATGGATGCCTCGCTCCACATGTGGAACGTGCTGATCACCGCGCACGGCCTCATCATGGTTTTCTTCATGGTCATGCCGGCGATCATCGGCGGATTCGGCAACTGGTTCGTGCCCATCATGATCGGGGCGCCCGACATGGCGTTTCCCCGCATGAACAATATCAGCTTCTGGCTGATGGTCCCCGCCTTCCTGCTGCTGCTGGGCTCGAGCTTCGTGCCCGGCGGCACGGGCAACGGCGCAGGCACGGGCTGGACGGTCTATCCGCCACTGTCGACGACCGGGCACCAGGGCCCGGCGGTTGACCTTGCGATCCTCTCCCTGCACCTTGCGGGCGCGAGCTCGATCCTCGGCGCGATCAATTTCATCACCACGATCTTCAACATGCGCGCGCCTGGAATGACCATTCACAAGATGCCGTTGTTTGTGTGGTCGGTGCTGGTGACGGCGTTCCTGTTGCTGCTGGCGCTGCCGGTGCTCGCGGCCGCCATCACCATGCTGCTGACCGATCGCAACTTCGGTACCACCTTCTATGACGCGGCAGGTGGTGGCGATCCTGAGCTGTATCAGCATCTGTTCTGGTTCTTCGGCCATCCCGAAGTTTACATCATGATCCTGCCGGGCTTCGGCATCGTCAGCCAGATCATCTCGACCTTCAGCCGCAAGCCGGTGTTCGGTTATCTCGGCATGGCCTATGCGATGGTGGCGATCGGCGTGGTCGGCTTCGTCGTGTGGGCGCACCACATGTTCACCACAGGCATGAGCGTCGACGTGAAGATGTATTTCACCGCCGCGACGATGGTCATCGCGGTGCCGACCGGCGTCAAGATCTTCAGCTGGAT
>CAZGVX010000004.1:74456-80219 GCA_964529225.1 uncultured Sphingobium sp. | reverse complement strand
GCCCGCCCGCCCCGGCCAGCGTCAGCCGAACCGGATCAGTTCGGGCGCGGAACCCCGCGAATCGGTCTGGGCGGCTCTGCCCATCGTCCAGTTGGACTGCATCCGCACCTTGGGATTGGGCGCGCACCAGATTTCGCCGCTCTCGTCGAGCGCCGTCACCCAGATCAGATTATGTTCAGGCCCATAGTCGATCAGGCCGAATGCGAGCCCCTTCCCCTTTTCGAGGACATCGACGGGCATCGGCGGATTGAGCTGGGTGAACGACATGTCTCTTCTCCTGACCGGCGGAAAACGCCCGCCGGCCGGGGAAGGTTGCCGCTTGCGCGGATTGATATTAGCTAACCGTCGCCTTCAGAATCTTGCCGGGCACCTTCGGCGGCTCGCCCTTGGGCAGCGCGTCGACATGCTCCATGCCGCTCTCCACAACGCCCCAGACGGTATACTGCTTGTCGAGAAAGGTCGCGTCGTCAAAGCAGATGAAGAACTGGCTGTTCGCGCTGTTGGGGTTGCTGCTGCGCGCCATCGAGCAGACACCGCGCACATGCGGCTCGGCATTGAATTCGGCCTTGAGGTCGGGCAGTTCGGAACCGCCCATGCCGGTCCCGGTCGGGTCGCCGCCCTGCGCCATGAATCCGGGGATCACCCGGTGGAACACCACACCGTCGTAAAAGCCCTCTTTCGCCAGCGCGCTGATCCGCTCGACATGGCCCGGCGCCAGATCGGGGCGCAGACGGATGACGACATCGCCGCCGCTATCGAGAGTGAGTGTCAGCATGTCGTCGGCCATGGTCGTTCCTTTTCCGGTGATCGGGCGCATATAGCGACCCTGAACCGTCAGGGAACCCCATGGCGTTGCATTTGTAAGGGCCATGGGGATAAGCGGGGCTGGGCAGCGCGCAGGAGGCGGCAATGAGTGACAGGGAAGCTGCCGTGCGTGCCGACCGCGACGCGGAGGATCCGCGCGACCTTGCCCATGCCTCGACGCGGCTGGACGACGACGACCGGCTGAAGCCCGACTTCGTGTCCGCCGTCCTCGACGCGGTCGAGGAGGGCAGTGTCGAGCGCGCCAGAGAGCTGGTGCAGCCGCTCCACCCGGCCGACATCGCCGATCTTCTCGAACTCGCGCCGGCCGAGCGCCGCGGCGGGCTGGCGGCCGCCCTCGGTCCGCTGGTCGGCGCGGAGGTGCTCTCCGAACTCAACGACTATGTGCGCGAGCAGATCGTCGAGGTGCTGCCAAACGAGCAGATCGCCGAAATGGCGGGCGAGCTGGACACAGACGACGCCGTCGCGATCATCCAGGATCTCGAGGAGGAGGACCAGCAGGCCGTCCTCGAGGCGATGGAGCCCGAGGACCGCGCCGCGATCGAAAGCGCGCTCGCCTATCCCGAGGAGTCCGCCGGTCGCCTCATGCAGCGCGACCTCATCGCGGTGCCGGAGCATATGACGGTCGGGCAGGTCATCGACTATCTCAGGGACAATCGCGACCTCACCACCGATTTCTGGGAGGTGTTCGTGGTCGACGAGCACCACCGGCCCATCGGCACCTGTCAGCTGAGCTGGATACTCACCTGTCCGCGCGGCATCGCGATGTCCGACCTCATGCAGCGCGCGCAGACGCTGATCCCGGTCGACATGGATCAGGAAGAGGTCGCGCTGCGCTTCCAGAAATATGCGCTGATCTCGGCGGCGGTGGTCGATCCGGCGGGGCGGCTCGTCGGCATGGTCACGGTCGACGACGTCGTCCACATCATTCAGCAGGAAGCAGGCGAGGACATTCTGCGCCTCTCCGGCGCGGGCGAGGGCGACATCAACGAGCCGGTGCTGGACAGCTACAAGGCCCGGGTTCGCTGGCTGCTGACCAACCTGGTCACGGCGCTGCTCGCCTCCACGGTGATCAGCCTGTTCGAGGGCACGATCGAGCGGATGGTGGCGCTGGCCACGCTGATGCCGATCGTCGCGGGCGTGGGCGGCAATGCCGGCAGTCAGACGATGGCCGTCACCGTCCGCGCGCTCGCCACCAACCAGATCACCGATTCCAACACGCGGCGCACCATCCAGCGCGAACTGCGCGTCGCCTTTCTGAACGGCGTGACGGTAGCGGCGGTGCTGGGCGCCGGCGTGGGCCTGATCTTCGGCGATGCCATGCTTGGCCTCGTCATCGCGGCGGCGATGGCAACCAACATCCTGACCGCAGGGCTCGCCGGGGTCGCGGTGCCGCTCGCCTTCGACCGCGCGAACCTCGACCCGGCCATCGCCTCGTCGATCTTCGTCACGATGATCACCGATTCGATGGGCTTCTTCGCCTTTCTCGGGCTCGCGACCGCCGTCGGCCTCGGCTGATCGCCGTGCCGCTCCACATGACCAAGATTGCGTTTCGCGCGGAAAGCCCGACCAGTCTGCGCGCATGGCTCGAGGCGCAAGGCGGGTCAGGCGAAGCGAGACTGGTGACGCGCTACCTGCCCAAACGCCATGCCGAGATGGCGGGCGGCTCGCTCTACTGGATATTGGGCGGCACCCTGATCGGGCGCAGCCCGCTCCGCGGCTTTGCCGCCCGGGACGACGGCAAATACTGGATCGGGCTCGCGCCCTGCCTCATCCCGGTCGCGCCGCGCCCCCGCCGTGCCCATCAGGGCTGGCGCTATCTGGAAGAAGCGGACGCCCCGCCCGACATGGCCGAGGATGCGGGGCCGTCGCTGCCCCCGGCGATGGTCGGCGAGCTCGCCAAACTCGGACTGCTGTAGGCGATCAGCCGTCGCCCAGTGCCTCCTCGGCCTTTTCAAACTCGGCGGGCTTGCGGCGCGCGAAAATCTCGCCGATCCGCTGTTCCTGCGCGTCGCTCAGCCCCTCGGCCGCAGCGGGGAACATCTCCTCCTCCTCCTCGTCGATATGGTGGAGATAGCATGTCTTGAGTGCGGCGAAGCCTTCGCGCCACGCCTCAGAGCCCGGCTCGGCGCCCGCCACCGCTTCCAGATCGTCATCGAGCGTCTTGTGCTCGGAGACGCTGTGCTGCGCCTCTTCGCGCAGATCGGGATCGCCGAGCATGGTGGCGTAGAGGCTCTCCTCCTCCGCGGCGGCATGCGCGGTGACCTCCACCCGGAACTGCTGGAAGAGATCGGCCTGCTCGGCGGGATTGGTCGCCCCCTCGATCTTGGCGATCAGCGCACGGTGATTGTCATGATCCTGCTTCAACGATGCAAAAATACCCGCGGTCGCCATAAGTGCCTCCGAAACGCTGCGTTCGAGGCCGACAACGCGGCTGCGGGATCAAGGTTGCGCTACCGCTTTGCGGTTTGCCAGCGGTCCCCGCATTTGCGCTGATCGTAAACGCCCTTGCGCCAGCATTTCTTGTCCATCGGCGGCAGGGTTGCCGTGAAGCCATAGGCCGGATTGCCAAAGGCGAGGTCCGGGTGCGGCGACAGCGCGCGTCGGATTTCGCCGAGCCGCTTTTCCGCGAGCAGGTAAAGGCCGCCGCGCGGCGCGAAAAGGGCATCGCGCCCGACCGACCCGGCCGTCTGGCAGAAGCTCTTCTGCGCCTGCACCGTGGAATAGGCCGAATAGGTGCGCGTGCCATATTGATCGAGCAGCTTCTGGCCGGCTTTCGCGCCTGCCGTCCGCCGGAAATAGTCGCCGATCGTGGTGAAGCTGGCGTTGAGTTCGCTGCGATGGTGCGCAAGCAGGCTGTTATAGTTGCTGGTGGTGAGCAGCGTCGGCTCGAAATCGCACTGGAGCGCGGCGACATTGAGCGCCGCGCGCAGGTTCCAGACGAGGCCGGCGCGCAGTTCCGCCGGGGTCGCGCCCGGCAGATTGACGCCACTGTTCGGCTCGATCCCGGTGAGCGGCGGACCTGACAGGTCGGGCGGCTGCCAGAACAGCTGCGCGCGGGCGGGCGCGGCGCACAGCATGGCGGCGCCGAGAAGGGCGAGAGCGGGGCGGACAAGGGTCGTCATGACGCCATTGTCGCGATTGTCGCCGCGCGATGCAATGGCGCGCGGCCACGGCTCACCTCATTCGGGCGCCAGAGCCGCGTTGTCGCCTGCATTGGAGCCGGCATTGTCGAAGGGCATGCTGAGCGGCGGCGGCCCGTCCGGGGCGGCTGGCGCGGGGCCGCTGTTGTTGCCGGCGATGGCGGTGCCACTGGTGACCGCTGCGTCAAGATCGACCATGGAGTCGTTGGCGCTACCCTCGACCACCGCCATGTCGCGCAGGGTCGCGTTCCCGCTCGCCTCCGGCCCGCCCGTGTCGCAGCCCGCGACGGTCAGGATGGTCATGGCGAGAAAGCTCAAGGCGGGACGGCTGGCGCGTTGCATGGCGGGGCCTTACCGGCCTCGTCCAGTCGACTCAAGGGGCGGAGCGGCACGCTCGCCGCAGCGCCCGAGCCCTGCCAGAAACGCCCCGGCATGGCGGGCAAGCGCCGTATCGAGATCGGCCATGCCGTGCACGGCGCCGAGCGCGGCCAGGCTGGTGACGCCATGATCGGCGATGCCGCACGGCACGATGCCCGCGAAATGGGAGAGGTCCGGGTCCACATTGATGGACGCGCCGTGGAGCGTCACCCAGCGCCGGACCCGCACGCCGATGGCGCCTATCTTCGCCTCCCTGCCGCCCGCGTCGAGCGTCCATATGCCGATCCTGCCGGGCGCGCGGAACGCATCCACGCCGAGGTCGCCGAGCGCAGCGATCACCCAGCCCTCGAGCCCGTGCACGAAATTGCGGATGTCCCGCCCGCGCGCGTTCAGATCGAGCGTCACATAGAGGATGCGCTGGCCCGGCCCGTGATAGGTATAGCGACCGCCGCGCCCCGCCCGGTGCACCGGAAAGCGCGGATCGAGCATCTCGGCCGCGTCCGCGCTTGTTCCGGCGGTATAGACGGGCGGATGCTCGAGCAGCCACAGCCGCTCTCCGGCGGTGCCGGCCGCCACCGCCGCCGCCCGCGCCTCTATGTCCGCAAGCGCCGCGGCATAGTCCACCGGATCGCGGTCGACCCGCCATTCCGGGACTTCTGAGTTACGGGCGACCGTCATCGCCGCGAAGATGCGCGCGCCCGGACCGATTGACAAGCCATGCGCCGCATGGCTCAGGCTGCGCGGACAGAACTTCATGGCAGGGATTGGCGGACTGATGCGGCTCGAACTGGCGCAGGCATGGCGGGAAACGGGCCAGATGCTGCGCGCCCATGCCGACATGGTGTCGGCGCTGGCCGGCATGTTCATCCTGATGCCCGGCATTCTGCTGGGCTGGTTCCTGCCGGACCCGCAGCCCCTGCCCGCCGATGCAACCCCCTGGCAGCGCATCGCCGTGCAGGCCGACTGGTTTTCGGCGAACGCGCCGGCGATCCTGCTGAACGGACTGTGCGTCGCCTTCGGGTCGATGGCGATCCTGATCCTGCTGCTCGACCGGCGTCGCCCGAGCGTGGCGGAGGCGATGCGCGCCGCGATCCGGGCGCTGCCTATCTATCTTCTCGCCAATTTCCTCCAGTCGCTCGCCGTGCTCGTCGGCCTGCTGGCACTGATCCTGCCGGGCCTCTATCTGGCGGCGCGCTTCCTGTGCATGGCGCCGGTGGCCGCGGTGGAGGGGCTTGGCAACCCGGTTGCCGTGCTCGGCCGGTCCATCGACCTGAGCCATGGCAATGGCTGGCGGATCCTCCTGCTGCTCACGGCGATCATGTTTGTCGCGGTCATCCTGTCGACGGCCCTGGTGACGACCACCGGGATTGTCGGCGCGCTTCTCCTCCCCGCCGATCTGCTGCGCCTTGTTGTCATCATC
>CAZGVX010000004.1:68581-74356 GCA_964529225.1 uncultured Sphingobium sp. | reverse complement strand
TAGGACCAGGTCGCGCGGGGCGGCAGGCTCATCAGGATCGCCTCGACATTGCCGCCGGTTTTGAGGCCAAAGGCGGTGCCCCGGTCGTAGACGAGGTTGAACTCGGCGTAGCGGCCCCGCCATTCCAGCATCCGCGCCTCCTCCCCGGCCGTGAATGGCATCGCCATGCGCCGCCGCACGATCGGCGGGAAGGCGGCGAGAAAGGCCTCCCCCACCGCACGGGTAAAGGCGAAGTTCGCCTCGAACCCGGCATCGTCCCCGCACTCCAGATGATCATAGAAGATGCCGCCGACACCGCGTTCGACGCCGCGATGGGGGATGAAGAAATAGTCCCGCGCCCACGCGCTGAAGCGATCATAATAGTCGTCGCCATGCGGGTCGCAGGCGCCCTTGAGCGCCGCGTGAAAGTCCGCCGTGTCCTCGGCACAGGCGATGGGCGGATTGAGATCGGCGCCGCCCCCGAACCAGCTTTTGGTGGTGACAAGGTAGCGCGTGTTCATGTGCACCGCGGGGACATGCGGATTGGCCATATGGGCAACCAGACTGATGCCGGTGGCGAAGAAGCGCGGGTCGTCCTCCGCGCCGTTGATGCTGCGCGCAAACTCCGGCGAAAAGGCGCCGCCGACCGTGGAGACGTTGACGCCGACCTTTTCGAACACCTTGCCTTTCATCACCCCGCGCACCCCGCCGCCGCCTTCGCCCGCCGGATCATCGTCGCGGTTCCAGGGCGTGAACGCGAAGCGCGCATCCGATCCGGCCTCCCGCTCGATCGCCTCGAATGCGGCGCAGATGCGGTCCCGCAGGCCCTCGAACCAGATGCGCGCGGCGGATTGACGGGAGTCGAGCGTCAGCAAGATGGAAAGCCTTTCGTTTGGCGCAGCGCCTCGCCGAGGGCGATGCCGGCGGCCATGCCGAGGTTGAGGGAGCGCAGGCCGGGGGCCATGGGAATGCGCACGCGGATCGCCGCCGCCGCATGCACAAAGTCCGGCAGCCCCGCGCTCTCCCGGCCAAGCATGAGCACATCGTCCGGCGCGAACGTGGCATCGTGCAGCCGCGTGTCGCCGCCTGCACTGAGGGCGATGAGGCGCGCCGGCGGCGCGAGAACTGCCGCTGCGAAGTCGCCATACTCGGCATGGCGCGTCACCTGCGCGACGGCGCCATAGTCCATCGCCGCGCGCTTCAGCTGTTTGTCGGACGCTGCGAAGCCGCAGGGCAGGATGATGTCGAGAGGCACCTGCCAGCACGCCGCGAGGCGCATGACCGCGCCGACATTCCCGGCGATGTCAGGTTGAAACAGGGCGAGGCGCATGGCGCCCGTTAGCGCCTTTCACAAGTTTGTCACAAGGGGTCCAAATAGCTGTTGGCAAATCGCGAAGAACGGCGCTATCAGGCGCGCAACCGCGCCGGGGGGCCTGCGCGGGGCCGTTTTGCCGGACTGGCGAACGCCTCCATCTCTTGCCTCCCGCGCGCGGTGGTAGCGCCAAGGGCCGACCGGCCGGCGGCGCCAGACAGACCGTATTGATGTAGCAAGCATATACAAGGACGGGCCTTATGGCGGTGGTCGAGCAGGCAGACGGAACAGCAGCAGGCGCAGAGGGCGAAATCCGCCGCCGCGACTTCATCAACGTCGCCGCGATCGCCTTTGCCGGGGTTGGCGCCGTCGCCGTGCTGCCAACCCTCATCAACCAGATGAACCCCAGCGCCGACGTGCTGGCCCAGTCCACCACGGAAGTGGACATATCGGCCATCCAGCCCGGCCAGGCGATCAAGGCCGTGTTCCGGTCGCAGCCGCTGTTCGTCCGCCACCTCACCCCCGAGGAGATCGCCGCCGCCGACGCCGTCCCGGCATCGAGCCTGCGCGACCCCGAAACGCTGGAGGCGCGCACCAAGGGCGGAAAGACTCAGTGGCTCATCACCATGGGCGTGTGCACCCATCTCGGCTGCGTCCCGCTGGGCGCGGGCGAGGGCGAGAACCGCGGCGATTTCGGGGGCTATTTCTGCCCCTGCCATGGTTCGCACTATGATACGGCTGGCCGCATCCGCAAGGGTCCGGCGCCGAAGAACCTGCATGTTCCGGAATATGCATTTACATCCGACACCGCGATCCTGGTTGGCTGAGGAAGGCGAGCATGAGTTTCCCCTGGGCTGAACATTACGACCCGAAGCATCCGCTGATGAAGTGGATCGACGACCGTCTGCCGTTGCCGCGCTTCGTCTTCAACGCCGTCGGCGCGGGCTATCCGGTGCCGCGCAACCTCAACTATTTCTGGAATTTCGGCGTTCTGTCGGGCTTCGCACTGGTGCTGCAGATCGTCACCGGCATCGTGCTGGCGATGCACTATGCCGCCAATGCCGGCGTCGCCTTCGACAGTGTCGAGCACATCATGCGCGACGTGAACGGCGGCTGGCTGCTGCGCTACGCCCATGCCAACGGCGCGAGCTTCTTCTTCATCGTGGTCTATATCCACATCTTCCGCGGGCTGTATTTCAGCAGCTACAAGGCGCCGCGCGAGATGATCTGGCTGCTCGGTCTCGTCATCTTCCTCCTGATGATGGCGACCGCGTTCATGGGCTATGTGCTCCCCTGGGGCCAGATGAGCTTCTGGGGCGCGCAGGTCATCACCGGCCTGTTTGCGGCCATCCCGGTTGTCGGCGAGCCGATCCAGACCTGGCTGCTCGGGGGCTTCGCGCCCGGCAACGCGGCGCTGAACCGCTTCTTTGCGCTGCACTATCTGCTGCCCTTCGTGATCGCGGGCGTCGTGATCCTGCACATCTGGGCGCTGCACATTCCCGGCTCGTCGAACCCGACCGGCGTCGAGGTGAAGGGGCCGGAAGACACGGTGCCGTTCCATCCCTATTACACCGCGAAGGATGGCTTCGGCCTCGGCGTGTTCCTTATCCTCTATGCGCTGCTGGTGTTCTTCGCGCCGAACATGCTGGGCCACCCGGACAACTATATTCCGGCCAACCCGATGTCGACGCCCGCGCATATCGTTCCCGAATGGTATTTCTGGCCGTTCTACGCGATCCTGCGCGCCTTCACCTTCGATTTCCTGTTCTTCCCGGCCAAGCTGCTCGGCGTCCTGGCGATGTTCGCCTCGATCCTGCTGCTGTTCTTCCTGCCCTGGCTCGACACCTCGCCGGTGCGCTCGGGCAACTACCGGCCGCTGTTCAGGAAGTTCTTCTGGATCCTCGTCCTCGACGTGCTGGTCCTTGGCTATTGCGGCGGCGCACCGGCTGAAGAACCCTATGTGATGATCAGCCAGATCGCGGCCGCTTACTATTTCGCGCACTTCCTCCTCATCCTGCCGATCGTCGCGCGGATCGAGCGGCCCTTGCCGCTGCCCAGTTCGATCACCGAGGCGGTGCTCGGCAAACATGGCGGCCATGGCGAACCGGCCGCGGTGCCGGCTGAATAAAGGGGCTAGAGAGCAATGATCCGTCTTCTCGCTGGCCTCGTCGGCCTCTTCTTCTCGGGCGTCCTGCTCTACTCGTTCGTCGGCGGCGCCATCGCGGTCGCGCCGGTGATCGGGGAGCATGGCTGGTTCGTCGCGCCCACTGTCGAGCATGAATTCCACAAGCATCCGCACCATGAGGCGTGGAGCTTCAACGGACCCGTCGGCCATTATGACAAGGCGCAGCTCCAGCGCGGCTTTCAGGTTTACAAGGAAGTGTGCGCGGCCTGCCACTCGCTCGGCCATGTCGCCTTCCGCGATCTCAAGGACCTTGGCTATAACGATGCCGAAGTGAAGGCGATCGCGGCGCAGTGGGCCACGAAGATCGTCGACAAGAACCCCGTGACCGGCGACGAGACCGAGCGCGCGCCGGTTGCCGCCGACAAGTTCCCCCATGTCTATTATGCGGGCCAGGGCACCCCGCCGGACCTCTCCCTCATCGCCAAGGCGCGTCATGGCGGAGCCGACTATCTTCACGCGCTGCTGACCGGCTATGCGGAGCAGCCCGCCGAGCTGCTGAAGCACTTCCCGGATTCCAAGACGCCGGACGGGCTTTACTACAATCCCTATTTCGCCAATCTCAACATCGCCATGCCGCCGCCGCTGACGAGCGAGGGGCAGGTGACCTATGGCGAGGGCCAGCCCAAGGCGACTGTCGACCAGATGTCCCGCGACGTTTCGGCCTTCCTCATGTGGACGGCCGAGCCGAAGATGGAAGCCCGCAAGAGCGCCGGCATAGCGGTCATCTTCTTCCTGCTCGTGGCGACTGTCCTTGCCTATATGAGCTATCAGACGATCTGGGCCGACAAGAAGCACTGAGAGCGCCGGACGGCATAAGAATCCCGAGGGGGCGGCGACCGGGCCGCCCCTTTTTGTTTGTCCGGACGGTCGGCGCGCCAAGCGCCTCGACCTGCGCGCCCGATCAGGCGGGTGCCAGCAGTTCGTTGACGATGGACATGAACTTGACCACCGAGATCGGCTTTGCCGCATAGGCGTTGGCCCCGGCGGCGCGGATGCGTTCCTCGTCGCCCGGTCCCGCATAGGCGGTCACCGCCATGATCGGCACCTCGCCCAGATCCGGGTCGGCCCGGTATCGCTTGATGAGATCCTCACCCGATACATGCGGCAGCTGGATGTCGGTGACGATCAGTTCCGGCCGGAAAACGCGCGCCTCAGCCCAGGCGAGATTGCCGTCACGCACCGGCCGTGTATCATGGCCATGCGCTGACAGCAGGTCGCAGAACAGGCGCAGGTTCAGCGCATTGTCCTCGACAATCAATATGCGTTTTGCCACGCTCATGTCCTATGGTCCTGATCGCCCGCCCGACGGGTCGGATATGATCCGATCCTATGCTACTGTGAGCGATCGTCAAACCGTCGCTTTGCAAGCAATCGCGTGGATCGTGTCCGAGCCGGGCCGTGCGGAGCGATTTCTGGCGCTGACCGGCCTCGATCCCGATCAACTGCGTGAAGGGGTGATGCACGCGCCCGTGCAGTCGGCGACGCTTGACCATCTCCTCGCTCACGAACCCGATCTTGTCGCGTTCGCGGCGGAAAGCGGCCTGTCCCCGGCGGCGATCGCGCAGGCGGCACGCGCATGAGTCGCCCGCTCATCATCAGCGATTGCGACGAGGTGCTGCTTCACATGATCGCGCCGTTCCGCGACTGGCTGGACCGGGTCCATCACATCCATTTCGATTTCGGTTCGCCCTATGAGGAGGCTTTCCGGCACAAGCACAGCAGCGATGCCATCGACCGCGAACAGATGTGGGCGCTGCTTGGCGGCTTTTTCGACGAAGAGATGCCGGCCCAGCGTCCCATCGAGGGCGCCGTCGATGCGCTCGCCCGGCTCGGCATGTTGGCCGATATCGTCATCCTAACCAATCTGCAGGACCATCGGCAGGCCGCGCGCGCCGAGCAGTTGGCCGGCCATGGCATCCATCTCCCCGTCTATACCAACCAGGGCGGCAAGGGGCCAGCGGTGCGCCGGCTGATCGCGCAGCATCGGCCCGCGACCACCATCTTCATCGACGATCTCGAGGGCAATCATGCGAGCGTCGCGACCCACGCGCCAGAGGTCTGGCGCCTGCACATGGTCGGCGAGCCGGAGATGGCGCCGCACGTCGCGCCGTCGCCGCACGCCCATGCACGCATCGACCGCTGGGCCGATGCAGAACCCTGGATCGCGGCACGCATTGCGCACGCTCTGGCGCTGCCCGAATTACCCGCCTATGAGGCCAGCCATGACCATTGACGCCCGCCTGACCGAACTCGGCCTTGTCCTGCCGCAGCCTGCTGCGCCCGTCGCCGCCTATGTCCC
>CAZGVX010000004.1:0-68481 GCA_964529225.1 uncultured Sphingobium sp. | reverse complement strand
CGACCAGCCCAAGGTCGCGAACGGCGCGTCCGAACTCATGGCGCGCGTGTTCGGCGACGCTGGCAAGCATGCGCGCTCGGCGGTCGGCGTGCCGGTTCTGCCGTTGGGCGCGCTGGTCGAAGTGGACGCCATCGTCGCGGTGCGCGACTGAAGGCGGCAGCCTTCCGGCACTGGTTGACTGCGCGCCCCTATGCGCATCGCGGCTTGCATGGGCGCGGCGTAGCGGAAAACAGCCTCGCGGCTTTCTCCGCGGCCATCGCGTCGGGCTATGGCATCGAGTGCGACGTGCGGCTGTCAGCGGACGGCGTTCCCCACATTTTCCACGACGACAGGCTTGAGCGGCTGACCGGCGTGGGCGGGCGTTTCGCAGCCCTCGACAGCGCGACGATTGCCCGCCTCAGCCTGCATGACGGCTCACCGATCCCGCGCCTGTCCGACGCCCTGACCCTGATTGGTGGGCGGGTGCCGCTGCTCGTCGAGCTGAAGACCGGCCCCGGCCCGGTCGCGCCGCTCTGCCGGGCGGTAGCGAGTGTGTTCGACAGCCATGCCGTTCGGGCCGCCGTGATGAGTTTCGATCCGCGCGTGCCCGTCTGGTTCGCGGCGCATCGGCGGTCCACGCCGCGCGGCCTTGTCCTCAGCCGCCGGAACCATCAGCAACGGGCCGCGTCCCGCCGAGAGGCACTGGATATTGCGCGCGCACTGCCCCATTTTCTCGCGCGTGATGTGCTTGACCTCCCCGCCCCGCGTTTCGGCCTGCCGCTGCTCGGCTGGACAGCCCGCACCGGCGCGCAGCGGGCCTGCGTTAGTCGCTACGCCGATCAGGCCATATTCGAGCGGGAGTGACCGGCCGTGAAAGGCGCCCGCGACCCGGTGATCCGCGCGCATGAAGGTGTCGGCGCCATTGATGCGGCCGCCTGGGACCGCTGTGCTGGCGACGATAATCCGTTCGTCAGCCATGCGTTCCTGACCGCGCTGGAGGATTCCGGCAGCGTCGGCGAACAGGGGAGCGGTCGTTTCGGCACGGGATGGCAGCCAGTTCCGCTCACCGTGGAGGGGGCGGACGGTCGGCTTCTTGCCTGCGCGCCGAGCTACGCCAAATCCCACAGCCAGGGCGAATATGTGTTCGATCATGGCTGGGCCGACGCATGGGAGCGCGCGGGCGGGCGCTATTATCCCAAGATCCAGGTCGCCGTGCCCTTCTCGCCGGTGACGGGCCCGCGTCTGCTCTGTGCCGACCCGGATGCGCGCCCGCTGCTGCTGCGGGGCCTGCGCCAACTGGTCGAGGGCAATGACCTTTCTTCCGGCCACGCGACCTTCATCGATCCCCGCGAAGTGGAGGCCTTTCGCGCGGCGGGCTGGCTTATCCGGCAGGACAGCCAGTTCCACTGGACCAATGACGGCTATGCGAACTTCGAGGATTTCCTCGCCGCCCTCTCAAGTCGCAAGCGCAAGGACATCCGCAAGGAGCGCGACAGGGCGCGCGAGGGGCTGGAGATCGTCCACCTGACCGGCAGCGACCTTACCGAGGCGGCTTGGGACGCTTTCTGGACATTCTATCAGGACACCGGGGCGCGCAAATGGGGCCAGCCCTATCTCACCCGCGCCTTTTTCTCGCTGCTCGGCGAGCGGATGGGCGCGCGGGTGCTGCTGATGTTCGCCATGCGCGGCGGGCGACCGATCGCCGGGGCGCTCAACCTCATCGGCGGGAATACGCTCTATGGCCGCTATTGGGGCTGCACGGAGGAGGTGCCCTGCCTCCATTTCGAGCTGTGCTATTATCAGGCGATCGACGCCGCCATTGCCCGGAGCCTCGCGCGAGTGGAAGCGGGGGCGCAGGGCGCGCACAAGCTCGCGCGCGGCTATCGGCCGGTGCCGACATTTTCCGCCCACTGGATCCCCGATCCGGGCTTCCGCCGGGCCGTCGCCGATTTCCTCGCAAGCGAAACGGTGTCAGTGGAGGACGGGCGCGAATGGCTCGATTCGCGCACGCCCTTCAAGAAGGAGGGTTAGCTAACGCCCCGCATCCTCGCCGCTCCAGCGCAGCGCCTCTTCGCGCGCCGCGCGGTAGCTGTTCACCACTGCCGCATGGCGCACGGCGCAGTCGGCATAGGCCAGCGCGGCATCCACATCCGCCTGCACCAGCGCCGCGATGCTATTGCCGTTCAGCGGGGGAAGCGGCGGGCACGGTGCAGAGGATGCCGCCGTCAGCGGCGGGGGCACAGGCGACAGCCGCGCGGGCACGGTCGATGGCGCCGCGCAGTTCGTCAGAAATGCCGGCAGCAGGATCAGCATAGCGCGTTTCACGGGTCAGTTCCTTCACAAGGGCTGGCTGGATGACAGTCCGGGTCTGCGCAATGGCGGCGCGTTGTCCGCCGAGCGTCGAGTCGATGGCGTTGAGGCGCAGTGCCAGCCGCGCCTCGCTTCGGCGCAGCTCGGACTGCATCCGCGCGGTGAGAACCGCCTGCCGCCGCTCGGCGTCGCGGCGCGCGCGCACGGCGCCATCATGATGGATCAGCCAGACCGCGAGGCCCAGCAGCAGCGCCATCGCCGCATGGGGCGCGAAGGGCCGCGCCAGTGCCCAGATCATTGGGCCGCCCCGCTGAGGCACAGCGCCCGCTCGGCCGCGCGGCGGCGGATGAGCCCGCTGAGCACCCGGCCCCCGGCCCGGTTCCACGCGCCGAACGCCTCGCACCCCTCACGCCACCGCCCCGCCCGAAACAGGCTCGCCGCGCGCGACCGGCAGAATGCGCCGACGCCAATATTATAGGCCAGCGATCCGCTCGCCGCCCAGACAGCTGGCCGCTCGGGCAAGGTTGGGACGCATCGCGCGATCGGGCGCAGATAGTCGCGCTGAAACCGCTCTTTCAGCATGGCATTGCAAGCGTCCGCGCTGTAGCGCCGCATCGCAGCCCCCGTCTCCCCATAGCAGACGGTCGCGATGCCGACCGGGTCGCGATAGGGGGTGAGCCGCAGGCCCTCCCAGTGCTGCACCAGCGGCACGCCCAGCAGCAGAGCGGTCGCCAGGGCGGCGCCAATGCCGCTGGCCACAGGGCGCCGGGGCGCCCGATAACCGCCGCTCATCGCCGCGCGCCCGGCTGATCGACGAGCCGCGCCGCGATGGTGAGGCCAAAAAGGAGCAGGCCGATCCACTGCGCGCCGGGAATGAGCGCGCGCGTATCGGCGGGCAGCGCCACCCACGCGCCCGACAGCGCCGCGCCGATCGCGGCGATGCGGATGCTCCAGTAGCGCCAGGCGGAGCGCCACTCGGCGATCAGGCGGGGACGAAGGCTGTTCAGGTCCGAAAAAGGAGGGATGGCCATGGCAGGGGACTCCTCATGTGAAGAGCCTCGCCAGCCATGCAAATTGTGCTGTAGGACAGCAGAATTCGCCTATCTGGTGTGTGGGAGCGCAAGAAACTTCTCTTTGAACCGGCACAGGTCATCGACCGGACAGCGCCAGCATTCCGGCGCGCGCGCCTTGCAGATATAGCGCCCGTGAAGGATCAGCCAGTGATGGGCATCGCGCCGGAATGGCGCGGGCACGCGCTTGTCGAGCGCCGCCTCCACCGAATCGACGGTCTTGCCGGGCGCGAGACCCGTGCGGTTGGCGACGCGAAAGATATGCGTGTCGACCGCGAAGACCTCCGCGCCGAACGCCGTATTCATAACCACATTGGCTGTCTTGCGCCCGACGCCAGGCAGCGTGGTCAAAATGTCGCGATCGGCGGGGACGACTCCGCCATGGTCGCGCACCAGTATCTCCGACAGAGCGATCACATTCCTCGCCTTGGCATTGAACAGGCCGATGGTCCTGATGTGCGCTTTCAGCCCCTCCTCACCCAGCGCCACCATCTCGGCAGGCGTCGTGACGGTCTGGAACAGGCGCGACGTTGCCTTGTTGACGCCCTTGTCGGTTGCCTGGGCCGAGAGCGTCACCGCCACAAGCAGCTGATAGACATTGCCATAGGCCAGCTCCGTTTCCGGCGACGGATTGGCCTCGGCGAGACGGCGGAAAAACTCGAACACCGCCGCGCGCGACATCGGCCGGGACGCCATGAGCAACAGCCGCCTCAGAGCCCCAGCACGTCGCGCATCGCGTATCGGCCCGGCGACCGCTCTACGAGCCACTGCGCCGCGCGCACCGCGCCGCGGGCGAAGATGGCGCGGGTCTCGGCGCGATGACCTATCTCGATCCGTTCGCCCTCGCCCGCGAACAGCACCTGATGATCGCCGGGCACCGAGCCGCCGCGCAGGCTGGCAAAGCCGATTGCCCCCGGCTCCCGCGCGCCGGTGACGCCGTCACGCACCCGCACGGCATAGTCGGCGAGCGCCACGCCGCGCCCCGCCGCCGCCGCCTCCCCCAACAGCAGCGCCGTGCCGGACGGCGCATCGACCTTGTGCCGGTGATGCATCTCGACAATCTCTATGTCCCAGTCCGGCCCCAGCCTTGCGGCGGCCTGCTCAACCAGCGCCGCGATCAGGGTCACGCCGAGCGAGGTATTGCCGGTCTGAAGAACAGGGATATGCGCCGCCGCCGCGTCGATGTCTGCCATGTGGCCAGCGTCGAGCCCGGTGGTGCCGACGACGATCGGGCGGGCCGCAGCCACACAGGCGTCGAGATGCGCGCCCAAAGCGGCAGGCGTGGAGAAATCAATCAGCACGTCGCTGATCGGCACGAGATCGCCGGGCAGGCTGAACGCCGCGCGGCCATCGGTCATCACGCCGAAACCGGGCCGATCGACCCCGCCCGCCAGCGTCAGCCCCTGCTGGACGACTTCTTCCGATATGGCGCGTCCCATGCGGCCACCCACGCCGAAAATCCCGATCCTGATCACGCCCGATACCTCATGCCCCGCCGATGGCGCGGGTGATGCCAGACAAGGCGCGGCTTGTCACGGGAGCGGCGGAAGGCCCGTTACTGGAAGGTCAGGCGATCGCCCGAAATGGTGAGCGAGCTCAGCTGTCGCAGCCAGTTCTGGCCGAGCAGGGACACCGGCAGGCCGTTGGACGCCACCGCCGCCTCGATCGCCTCGGCGCGCGTGCCGCCGACCACCACTTCGGTGAGGCGAACGCGCGCCATGGCTGTGCGCCCATTCGCGGTGTCGGCGATGGCCATGCGCTGCCCCTGCATCGGCATGATCCCGGCACGCAATGCGTCCTCCGACCGCAGGACGACCATTGTCGCGCCCGTGTCGACCACGAAGCGCACAGGCGCGCCGTTGACCGTCGCGGTCACATAGAAGAGGCCGTCGGCGGCGCGCTCGATCTCGCCGATCTGCGGCGCGGCGACCGGGCTCCCGGCAAAGCGGCTGTCGCTCGCGTAATTGGCTTGGGCAACAGCGGGACGAGCAGCAAACACGGCGCCAATGTCGGCGCCCAGGCACGCACAGGCGCCCATGAGGATGATCGGCAGCATCGCCTCGGCTTCTCCGTTCGGTGTCGGAGAAACCATGCGCCACGGCCGGTCGAGGAAGGGTGACTGGCCGTGGCTAACGGCGGATTAAGCGTCTTTTGCGGGCCTCAGGGGCAGTTCGGGATCGGATTGCCGTTTGAGTCGAGACAGCTGTCTTCGATACCGACGCTGTAGAAGCCGAGCAGGTCGACGGTGATGCGCGACCGCTGGTTTGCATTGTCGGAGGTGCCCACCTTGGCCACGTTGGCGACGAGCGCCGCCGCCGCGCTGGAGGGGAGTGCAACCGCCGGTGTGCTCGACACGCTCGGCAGGCCGACGGTCGACCCGCCGGCCTTGGCGTTGTCGGCATTGGCAAAGGACGCGGCGAGCGCGACAATGTTACCCGAAGCGCGCACGCCCGCATCGCCAAGGTCGATGGTGCCAGCCGGGGCCAGCAGGACGATGTCGGCGGTGGTGCGACGGTACAGAGTGCCGCCGACGGTGATCTGCAGGCCCTTCTTGCCCTTGGCGTCGGTCACGACCGTTGCCGTGCGCGACGCGGCGTCGGCGAAGGCCGCCTGAAGGTTCGTGGGCAGGCTGTCGAGAGCGACCTCGATCGTCGAGCTCTCGTCGCCAAGCGTGCCCGACACCTGCGCGAAGGCGAGCGACAGAATCGCCTCGGCCGAGATGGAGTCCGGGTCGGCGATGGCATTGGTCAGAACGAACCGGCCGAGCCCGGCGTCGAACCGCTCAAGGCTGCGCGATCCGGCGATACCGGCGCCGACGACGCTGCCCGCGCTGTCGATTTCGGAGCCGCCATTGGGGTTGAACAGCAGCACGACCGGCGGGACGCTGGCGACGGACTTTGCGCCCTGACCGGCGTTGAGGTCACCGTTCGACGACCACAGGAAGATATCGCCGCCCTGCTGGGTCAACACGCGGCTCTGGTTCAGGCGGAAATCGCCATCGGTGAAGCTGCGGATGCTGCCGCCGCGCAGCGTGATGATACCCTCATAGCCGACCGGCAGATCGTCGATCCGCACGACGGTTGGCGCGAATCGCGTATCGTCATTGTCAGGGCGCCCGAAAAGCGAGCCGATGTTGAACAGGGTCGGGTAATAGACATAGTTCTGAACGAGCTGGCTCGACCGGGTGATAGACCCGACGGTGGCGTTGCCGCCCGGCCCGAGAATGGTGATGTCGCCGCCGCGCACCGTCTCGATGGTCGAAAGCCGGACATCGAGATTGCCGGTGTTGACGCGGGTGCCACCGTTGGAGTCGCCCGACAGGTCGTTGGCGGTGTAGCCATAGGTCGACGGGAACAGCGAATTCACCGCCTTATAGCTTCGCAGATACTGACCGAAGCTGTTGCCGTCCACATTGGCAGGCTGCGACAGTTCGTTGAAATAGACCTCGTCAAGCAGGAACCGCCGCCGGTCGAACACGGGCACGTCGAGACCGGAAAGCCCGCGCGCCTGCTGCGCTATGCCCTCGAAGGCCTCATAGGCCTGGGTCACGGTCACATCCGTGGTGCCATAAAGGGCGGTGAGGATGCCCGCTTCGTTCGCCTGCATCCACTGGAGAAGGATGGGGCCATAGACGGGGCGGCTGAGGTCGGGCGTCTTGTTGCCGAACTGGTCTTCGTTCTGTTCGAACAGGTCGCCGTCGAGGCTGCCGAGCGCGGTGATCGGCGCGCCGAGATAGGACACGATGTATTCCTGATCGAGGCCACTATAGTTCATGCCGTTGCCGACGCCGAAGAAGGCATAGATGTTGGCGCCAACGGAATCGAGCCACGGGTTGAAGTCGTTGCCGACAGTCAGGATACCGCCCGCATAATCAAACGACCCGTCAGTCGTCGTGATGGTCGCCGAATTGAGGAACGGTCCCAAATTGCGTCCAGCCTCGACAAACAGGTTCCCGGCGCCGCCGAGCGAAATATAGTTGCCGAGGATGATCGACTTGCCCGCCAGGTCAGCCTGCCCGCTGATTGGTAGATAGCTGAGCGTGTCACGAACGATGTCGCGACCAGCGACGATGCGGGTGGTGTCCTCGGCCGAGGTGTTCTGGCCGAAGAAGACCAGATTGACGATGTCCTCCGCGGCTGAGATGCGGGTCTGCTTCGGCGAATAGAGGGTGAGGTTGGTCAGGCTGCCACCCACCGCGATCCGCGCCGGGATCGGGTCGTTCGCATGGGTGATGATGCGGTTGTGGAGCAACCGCCGCTCGCTATCGCTCAGCGTCGGATCGACCACGTTCGTTGTGAAGGTGCGGCCGTCTTGCTGGGCAGTAATATTCGACGGACTGCCTTCATAGGTTGTCGCGGAGAAAAGGCCAGGCAGCAGCGACGGATCGCCGTCATCGAAATTGATCCACACGCCAGTCCATTGGCGGCTGTCGGTTGCCTGCACCAATGTCCCGCCCGCCAGCAGCGAGAGCTGCCCGGTCGCGCTCGGATACAGCATTGTCGGCAATGGCCCGAGGTCGATGTCGCCAGAGAAGCTGGTGATATCGAGCGTGGCCGGTAGCGGTCGAACAGCGCCGACGGCAATATTGGCTGCGATCAGGTCCGGTAGACCGGCCTGATAGTCCTGGCCGGTCAGCACGAAGCCACCGCTGCTCACGGCGGTGATGGCGCTGTTGCCAGTATAATAGCCGAGCGAATTGAAGCGATCGCGATTGGTGCTCTGGTATTGGCCGCTGGCGCCTACATCGTTCTTCACGACGCCGAGCGCACCGATGCTGCTGACGCGGATCGCATTGCCGGCGGTAAGGCTGACCGCCGTGTCGGTCAGGCGAATGCGCAGCGCGTCGATCTCGCTCGCCGCGGTGGACGCGCCGATATTGCGGCCGGCGTCGATCCGGGCGTAGCCTTCCGACACGTCGAAATGGCCGCTGGTCACGTCGCGCCCTGCGCTGATGTCGAGATTGCCGCCACCGAAAACCATGGCAGCAAGGCCCTCGATACCCACCCCGTTGGTCGCTTTGGCGCTGGCTAGCGTCGTATCGAGCGCCACCGTCAGTTCGCTGACATCGCGCCCGGCCTCAATCCGCACGTCGCCGCCGCCAAGCGTCGCGACGCCCGAGGTGAAGCCGTTCGGATTGACGCGGATGCTGGTATTGTCCAAAATCTCGTCGAGGCTGCTGCCGCTGCCGAGCAGGCCGACGCGCCAGCGTTGATCGCCGGTGCCGTAGCTGTCGGCGTCGGTGACATAATACTGTACGCCGCTCAGAACGTCGCCACCCAGCGATGTCGGCTCGTTAAGCGATCTCGCTGGCGCAACGAGGCTGTGCCATTCGTCATAGCGGCCAAGCACGTCGCGGCCGGCCCTGATGCCTATATCCCCGCCGCCGGTCGCATAGATGGGATCGGCCTGAAGCGGCGTCGAATAGGTCGGCTCCCAGGCCGTAATGCGGCTGCTTTCCGGGAGATAATCCGACGGGTCGAAGCTGATCCCGCCGATCTCGATCCGCTGCGGCACGACGACATGCCCCACCGTGTAGATCGCGCTGCCGCCCAGCTGCATGAGCTGATTGCGCAGAGCCGCGTTGTTTGCGTTCTCGCTGACCTGCTTGGTGTCCAGATAGCGCGTGAGCGCAAGCGCCGGCCCGTTGGTGAGGTCGACATCGCGGCTCGCGGCAATGTCGATGCCGCCGGTGCCGGTCCGCACCAGAGTCGAGACACGCACGATCCCGTTGTCGAACGACGCCCCCGCCGAGCCGGAGGCTGACGTGCCGGGCTTGCTCGGGGCGATCTGACCCAGATAATCCACCTGCGCGAGGATCTTGAGGAAGGTGTCGAGGCTGACAGCGATCTTGGGCGCGTTCTTGGTGCCATAATCGGCGACCTGATCGCTTAGGCCGAGGTCGGCCGCTGCCTGCACAAACTCGTCATAGACGGCCTTGCGCGTCGGATCGTTGTTGAAGTTGCCGAAACTCACGCGGACAGTCTTGCCGCTGAGGTCGATCGGCTCGCCGGTCGCGGGGTCGATCGCGCCAACCGCCTTGGCGAATTCATCGGCGAAATCGGTGAAATCGCTGTTCGTCCAGAGGAACTCAGAGGCCGAAGAGCTTTCCTCGACCGTCTCGATCCCGCCTTGCAAGGCCAGCAGCGCCACGCTCTTGGTCGCGGTCAGCGCATAGGTGTAGGCGCCCTCAACGACGACGTCGGCGGCAACGCCGCGATCCACATGGAGGGGATCGGCGGATAGCACGGTGTCAGCGCCCGCTACCAGACGGAGGTCGGACGAGGACACCGCCCTTTGCCCACCGCCCTGCGTCGTGATGAGCGGGAAAATCTCGGCCCCGCCCAGCGGATCGCCAACATAGTCCGTGCCCCCGGCACTCTTTGGCGACGCGGCGTTGGCCGAATCGCTGTAGGGCGCGCCGATCACCAGCGGATCGCTGTCGCTCAGCAGGGTGACCGTGGTGGTAAGGCTCACCTTGCCGGTATCGACCTTGTCGCTCTCGACATCGAAATCGTCGAGATTGCTGCATCCGGCTGCGCCGCAGTTGAGCTTGAACGTGGTCGCCTTGAGCTTCGCCCCGCCCAGCTGATAGTTGAGATAGGTCTGATCGGTCTGATCGCGGAAGTTGAAGAAGCCGTCCGAGATGCTCGCCCCGATGTCGAGCGTGCCGCCAGCCCGGAAGTCGATCGCGGCCGCTTCGCCGAACGCTGTGCCGCCGGTGCGGTAGAGCATATGGACGTAGTTGGCGAGAAGATCGCCTTCGCGGCCAGCCACGACTTCATAGCGCGGCTCGAACACATAGCTGCCGTCCGGGTTTTTCAGGAACTCGCCATTCTCGGCCACCGGCACGTAGCTGAGGTTGGAGATCGCAAGATCGCCCGCCGCGATCGCGCCCGCATAGTCGGAGATGTTGCCCGCCGCCAGGTTCCAGGCACTGGAGAGGACAATGTCGCCTTCATAGGCGAGCTCAACACCGGGTCGTTCGTGGAAGTTCGCCTCACCCGTCAGCGCGCCAAGCTGGCCGTTCACACCGCTGATGTCGAAGCTCTGGATGAAGGTTGGCAGCGTGCCCTCCGCCTCGGCGGCGAGGAAGTTGTTGCCCGCCGCGCCGGGGTCGAGCGTCGCGACGCCATTGCTGATCGTCACGCCCGTGAAGCCGAGCGGATCGGCGGCGACCGCGCCCAGATCGAAACGCTTGTAGCCGATCAGCGATATGTCGCGCGGACTGCCGAGCAGCGTCCCGGCAAAGTTGACGTTCACCGAGTCGCCGGAGGAAACCAGTGGCGCGCGCAGGGTCAGGGTGCCCGCCTTGTCCGCCTCGACAATGGTATAGCTCGTGACGAGCAGGTTCGTGATCGGATCGGTCTGTGTCTTGGCGATCACCCGATAGCCGTTGGTGCCGGCGCGCGCCGCAGCGACGCCGAGGTTGATCGTGGCGCCGGACTGCACCGTGATGAGGCCAGCTTCACCGCCGTCATAACCGGCGCCGAGGATGATATCGCCCGCCGATGCAACGCGGCTGTCCTGCACGAAATCACCAGCCGCGCCGGAGCCCGCGACATCGGCATAGCCGTCCGAATGGGCATCGAGCCGCGAGCCGCCTTCCAGCACGACGCCCCGCCGTCCGTAGAGCGTGATGTCGCCACCATTCTCGCCATGGGTGTCGATGGTGCCGGCGATGCGGACAAAGCCGCTGTCCCCGTTGGCGGCATCGAGAGCGCCATCAGCCGTCAGATAGACGCTCTCGGCCACGATCTGCTGGCCTGCGTCGAGGACGAGGCCACCCAGCCCCGCGCGAATGGCGATGTCGCCTGTAAACTCTGCGCCATGGGCCGCAACGAAGCCCGAAAGGTCAAAGCTGCTGTTGGCTGCGTCGAACAGCAGGCTCGCACCGCCGTCCGGCGCCGCCGCATCAATCAGCGCATTGAAGCTGAGGCCGGTCGTCTGCACCGCGCCTTGCGTCGCGAGCAGGCTGACCGTGCCCGCCGTCCCGGCTGCGCCGCCGACATTGATGCCAGGTGTTCCGCCCTGCGCCACAAAGGCGAGGTCGCCGTTAAGCGACTCCAGCTTGACCGTGCCAGCGCCCGCCGTGATGGTCACCTGATCCGGGTCGGCATCGCCATTGGCGGATTCCGGGCCAAAGGTCTGGCTGTAGCTCGGCGCGCTCAGCGTGGCGGCGCCTGTGACCGTGACGCCGCTCTGCGCGGTGATGTCGATGATGCCGGCGGTCGCGCGGATGTCGGTGCCGGTGATGCTGATGGCGGGCGCCGCCTGGAGATCCCCGGCGAGCGCCTCCAGCACGAACCGCGCATTGGGCGAGAGGAGATCGGTCTGCGGCGCCAAGGTGCTGCCCGAGGGCGCGCTGATGCTGACATTGTTGCGCGCGACGATGCTGTAGTCGGCATGCGGCGTGTCGCTCGAAGGAACGCCGCCCGTGCCGAGGTCCGCGATGAACGGTGTCACGATGGCGAGCGTGCCCTGACCGATGTCGAGCGAGCCGGTGCCCTGATAGTAGATGCCCTTGGCGGCGTTGATGCCAACCGCCCCGTTGAAACCGTAAAGCTGCGTTGCGCCGCCTGCCAGGGTCAGCGTGCCTGTGGCATCGAGCAGCAGCGTGTTGGCGTCGCCGGTGCACGCGGGGGCACCGGTGGTGCCGCAGGTGCCCGGGCTGTTGCTTGTGTTGATGAGCGTGACATCGTCCGCATTGATGACCGCATTGACAGCCGCCGCGCCGGTCGCCGCGTGCAGGCCCGGCGTGTCGAGGACGAGGTCGATCCGCCTGGTGATGTCGTTGCTGTCGAGCAGCTGCGTGCCGCCGGCGATGAAAATGGCGTTCGGCGAGCGCAGCGTGAGGCTGTTCGCTGCCATCAGCGCCTGCTGGACGGCCGCATCGAGCGTCGTGCCGGTGAAGCCGGTTCCGCCCGAACCGAGCGCCACGCTATAGGCCGTCAGCGCAACATTCGTCGCGTTGAACGTTATGTCGTCCGACAGCAGGAGACGGTTGCCGTCGAGCTGGACGGTGGTGCCGCCCAGCGTCGCCGCGCCGACCGACACATTGCCTGTGCTCGACCCGTTCTCGGTGAAGAAGTTGGTATAGGTCTGCTCGGTCTTGCCCTTGCCGACGGTATAGCTGGCAACCGATGCGATCTGCGTCGGCACGGCAGACCGGCTGAGCGTGCGCTCAGCGCCCTGTGCGACGCGCAGGAAGGCGCCGGCATTGCTCTCCGCCGTCACCTGAACCGTGGTGAGATCGGGGCGCCGGATCGCGTAGGTATAGGCGAACTGATACGCCGTCGTGCGATCGTCGACCAGCGTGCCGGTAGAACGGACCGTCGCGCCGTCGGCCAGAACGATCGCGCCGCCGCTGTTCCCGCCGCCGACGTAGAAGGACTGCAGCGCCGGGTCCTTGGCGCCAGCAACCAGCAGCACCTCGGGCGCGCTCAGTGGATGCTCGGCGTCATTGGCGACAGTGATCGAACTTGCGGTGACGAAAAGCGTGGTCGACCCGTCGCTGTTTTCCTCGCGCTCACCGCCGATCAGGAGGCTGGCGGCGTTGAGGCCCTCGATGGTGCCGATATCGAGCGCAAGGCCACTGCCGGACGGCAGCGCCTGCCCCTGCTCCGCCGTCGAAACGATGGTGACGGCGTTGGCGGAAATGTCCACCTCGCTGCCCCGACCGGCGTTGCCCGCCGCATCGGTCGCTGCGGTCGTATCGAACTGCGAACTGATGGACAGGCTCGATCCGGCCTTGATCACCACCCGCGCCGCATCATTGGGCAGGCGCGGCAGCGTGCCGCCCGTCGACGAGGCGAGCGTGCGGAACGCGCTGGTGGCCGAGGTGGTGATGATGTTGGAATATTGCCTGATCGTGCTCTGCGGCGAAACGGTGAAGCTGTAACGGACGTTGCCGAGAATATCGGTGCCCGCGACCCCATAGGCGCCGCCGACGGCCATCGAACCGTCCAGCAGGGTCTGGGACGCCCCGACTGTCGGGGAAAGGCTGCCGACGTTCTGGACAATGCGCATCGCGCCGGGCAGCAGCGCATATTTGGCGGGCAGCAGCATGTAGGTGCCGGCCGCAAGCCCCGGCGACGAGGCGGTGGCGGCCACCGCGTCCAGCGTCACCGTCTGGCCGGCCTGGCTGCCGTAAAGACTGCCATAGCCAGCCGAATAAATGGGATCGTAGAGTGCCGCGAGCTGCGGGCTGTCGATCGGCAAGATCGCGTAGACCTGCCGCTGGTCGGGATATTGATAGCCGACCCCGTCCACGAAGTTCGCGCTGAAGTCATCGTCGTTGAACTGGCTGAGAATATCGCGCGAGCCGCCGGTGCCCGACGAGAACTCATAGGCATAAAGATCGCCGCCACCGCTCAGGTCGACGGTCGCGCCCGATTCCACCACGACAGCATCGCCGCTGAGGCGCAGCTCGGCCGCGGGCGGCGCCTCGAGCGGGGTAAGACCGGTCGGCGTGAAGAAGTAATCGGTCTGGTCAACCGTCGTACCGAACGGGATCGACAGGGTGCCGCCCGACACGGAAGTGATGCTGTCCGAACCGAAGGTCAGCGATGTGGTTGGCGCTGCGGCTACGGCGATGGTCTGCGTGCTGGCGCTGCCGAGATCAAGGCGCCCGAACGGCGCATAGAGCGCGCCATTCTGCACGATGCTGTTTGCCAGCACCTGAACATGGGTGCCTGCGGAATAGGGCGTCGTCGGCGTGGTGCCGGCCTCCCGGTCAAAGGCGATCGTCGCCTCTTCGCCCAGGGACGCGATGATGAACGGCCTGTTGACGGCGTTGTTGTTGCCGGAAATGCTGCCGCCGACCAGGTTGCCAGTGCCGGTGGTCGCGTAAACCTCTCGCGCTGTGAAATTGAGGTTGCCGGTGACGAGAATGCCGCCGGTGAGGGTGGACGCCACCACGCTCAGTTCCGGCTGAAGGCTGTAGTTGACCGGCTGGGTGCCGACGAGGCGGATGTCGCCGGCGGAGGAGAGGTTGACCGTGCCGGCGCTACGGCCGAACTGGACCACGCCGACAACATCGAACGAGCCGCCCGAGCCATCGGCGGCCTCGGCCCTCAGGATGACATCATGGGCCGCCTCGCCGGTGACGCTGAAGCCGGTCCCCGCATTGGCGACCTCCTGCACGATGCTGCCGATACGGATGTGCGGCGCGGTGATCGACAGGTCGCCACCGGTTGGGTTTATGACCGTCGTATATTGTTGGCCCCTGTCCGAGCCACCGAGGACAACGCCGTCGAAACCCTGCGATTCCAGCGCGAAACCGCGGCCGAGCGTCATGTCGACGTCGCCATCGGTGTCCAGCACGCCGACCGCTGTGAACTGGTCGAACCCGGCGCTGATGATCTGGTCGACGAGCACGCGGTTGCTGGTCGGATCGAACGCCGCCGCGCCGCTGGCCGCATTCTGCTGCAGCACCGGATCGAACCAGACGAGGGTTCCGCCCGCTTCGCCGTCGCGCCCACCCGTGGCCGAAATGCTGGCGAGCGCCAGATTGCCGCCGCCCAGCGCCGAAATGGACCCGGCCGCGCCGCCGAAGTTGCTGGCGCCGCTGTCAGCGTCGACGGCGGCAATGATCTGGCCGTTGACGACGACACCGCCAATGTCCCGCCCGCTGAAGCTGTCGGACGTCAGAAATTCGTCGGCACTGAACCCGTTAAGGTTGATAACGGGCGCATTGCCGCTGGCGTCCGTGCGCGCGAAAATGCCGAGCGCGGGTTGTGCGCCCAGAACGACAGGCTGGAAGATATCTACGACAACGTCGCTACCCTTTGCGGAATAGCTGTTTGCTATCGGCGATCCGCTGTCAGCGAAGGTGAAGAAGCTGGTCTGCGCGAGCTTCCCGGCCGCCGTGATCGAGCCGGCCTCGACCAGGCGCCCGCTGACGAGATTCGCGGTAGCCCCACCGGGACCGATCCCCTGGGTATCCAGGAATTGCTGGCGCGGATTGACCAGGAAGGCGCCAGACAGGTCGGTATTGCTCGTCGCATCGAAGACGATACCCTCGCTCATGCCCAGACGGCCGAGCAGGTAGAGCATGCGCGAGTTGTTCGATCCGGCAAGGAAATCGGTGATCGTCGTGGTGCTGCCATGATAGCTGGCGGCAAGTTCCGTGATGCTGCCCAGCGCATCGAACTGACCAGCGGCGTCGGCATCGCCGAACATTTCCTCAAGTGCCTCGAGAATGCTCGGAGTGGAATCATCCGTGATCTGACCGATTCCGATCGCCTTCTGCCCCGAGCGGGACGCAGTCGAGAGCGGATCATCGAAATAGCCGAACGCTGCCGCACCGTTGAGCGAAGCGACATACTCGGCCGGGAGCAGCGCGCGCTGCGTGATCGAGCCGCCCCTTATGCTGATCGTGCCTGCCGAATACAGCTTGGGCACGGTGACGGCGGCGCCCGCCGCGCCGGTCAGCGTGCCACCCGCCAGAATATCCAGCTCGGTGAAGCCGCCAAGCGTCAGGTCCACGGCCAGCCTGTCATAGTCGGCATAGTCGGCCTGACCGCTCTGCGGCCCGACATGGGCCACAAGCGTCGTGATGTCCGTGCCGCTCTCGGTCGCAATGAGCGCATTTTGCGCCGCCAGGCTGAGGATCGGCTGAAGGATGGTCTGGGTGAGATTGAGGCTCTGTCCGGCGCCGATTGTCACCATCTGCGTCTGCGCCAGCGCGGTGCGGGTATCGCGGCCACCGGCGATCACATTGTCGAACAGCGCCGTCTTCCAGGCGGTCAGGTCGAGCGCGGCAAAACCGCTATTGTCGAGGAACGCCTGCAGCCTGGATGCGTCAACCGTGCTGGCCGCCGCAAGGCTCGCCGCATCGAAATTCTCCGAATCCGGCGCGGCGCCGAACAGCAGCTCGGCATCGGCGAGATCGGGCGTGATCAGCGTGAAGCTGCCGCCACCCTCGAAGCCGAAGCTGCGGATAGCCGCCGTTTCCGCAATCTCGACGGACGCATTGATCCGGTCCGGCAGCACCGTGGCGCCGGCATCCACGCCGACCTGGAAGCTCGTCTGGTCGACCAGCCCGGCCTGGCCGCCGTCGCCGGTCCGGGAGAACAGCAGCTGGAAATAGATCGTCTCGTTGCGCAGGGTGACGTCGCCACCCTTGCCGATCGCGGATACATCGCCATCGCGCGTAACATAGCCACCGGCCGACACGTCGAGGAGGCTGCCCGCGAGCGGGCCCTGCGCACCCTTAAGCCGGATGCTGCCGCTGATGTCGAGGACACCGCTCGTCTCGCCATCGCTGCTGGCCAACATGTGCGGCTGCACTTCGAGCAGGATCGAGCCGCCGTCGACATAGGCCGAACCGAAATAATTCTCGCCGGGCAGCAGATCGGCGCCGTCGGGATTGTTCAGCGTGTCATTGGTAAACAGGCCGCGCGTCGAGAGCGCCGCGCCGGGATTGACGACGATGTCGAAAAAGGTCGCGCTATCCTCGTCCACTGCCGACGAATCGGCGGCGTTGATCATGCTGTGCCAGCCCGGCCCGCCCGCGACCAGACTGCTGACGGACGTCGGAGACATATCGTCGGCTGGATCGAACAGGTCCCCATATCTCGACGCATAGGTCTGCGCGACGATGCTGCCGGACGGGACGGAGATGCCGCCGCTGAAGCTGATCTCCCCGCCCGCCTGGACCGTGAACGTGCCGCCCGGATTGAGCGCGAGCTCGCTGCCGCGCGCGAACACGACCGCACCCGACGTCTGGAAGGTGACAGCGGACAGGCCTGCGCTGTTCACGACCCCGTCGCGGTTGAGCAGATCGTCCGTGATATGGATGGCGTTGGCTGACAGGCTCACTTCCGCCCCGTCGCTCAGAATGGCGGTCGGCAGCCCCGCATCGCCCTGGCCGTGCGAGCCGCCATAGAAAATGCTCGCACCCAGCGATGTGTAGAAGCCGAGGAACCCGCCCGAGGGCAGCTGCGCACCGGATATCTGAACCTTGCGCGTATCCCCTGAAACGGAGGACGTCCCGGTAGACCTCTGACCCAGGGTGACCTGCCGCAGGCCCGCGATCGCCTGGCCATACAGGATGCCGTCGGGCGCGCCGGTCGGCGTGTTGAAGATCACTGTGCCGGCATCGCGACCTTCGACATAGGCCGGGACAACGGTGGAGGCGTTGTTGTAAATCGGCGAGTAATAGCGCGCGCCGGACAACTGGGGGAGATATTCCGTGAAGCTGCCGTCGATGCCGATATAGATGTCGTTGGGGTCCGCGTCCGTGATGTCGACTTTCCGGCCATCGGCGGTGATGAGGCGCGTGACCCGGACGGACCCCGACAGATGGTTCACCCAGCCGCCCGAGATGTCTATCGTCGCCTTTGATGCGACATTGACATGCGGCACAACCACGCCCGTCAGGCCCAGCAGATTTGTATTCTCAAACCGACCCGTGGTGAATGTGACGTTGCCGCCGGTCGTCATCAGCTGCTTGGCGGTGATCCCGATCTGATCGACAATGCTGCCCGCCTCGATGAGTGGCGAGCCGACCCAGACGGTGCCATCCTCGCGCACGCCCGATGCGTTGCCGTCGAGATAGAGCGTCTGACCGTTGAGCGTGAAGCCATTGCCGGTCTGCACCTCCCGGTAGGTCGGCGTATCGCGAAGCTCGTTCTTTTTGGCAGGCGATATGACGATCTGGTTCTGGTCGGCGTCGACATCGACGCCCGTCACCGCGTCGAGGCCAGCGACACCGCTCACGTCGATAATCACGCCATCGCGAACGTCGATCGACGTGTCGCGGGTGAAATTCTGGGTGGTGATTTCCGAAATGCCGGCATCGGCACCGTTGCGGCCGCCGATATTGACGTCGCCGCTCGGCGCATGGATCATCGCCGTGACCATCCCGTCCGGCACAGCCACGCTGAAGCCGGCGAGATCGACCGCGCCGATGTCGATTTTGGCGGGCGCCAGCTCGGCCGTCGTCGCGACGGCGGTTGTCCCGGGCAGGTCCACGGAACCGAGCATCTTGCCGTCCTGGAAACTGAGCAGCAGGGCGGTTTCGTAGTTGCCGATGTCGATTTCGGACGTCTTGAAGGCGGCGACGGAACTTGCGCTCTGCGGTATGGTGTCGCTGCTGTCGTCGGGGGTGATCGCAAGCGTCGCGGACTGGAAGATCGGCAGGCCATTGGCGCTCAGTGTCAGCGCGCCGTCGCTGTCCAGCAGCGGCCGGGTCAGCAGATTGACGTTGCGGCCGATGAGCGCGATCTTGCCGTTGCGCGAGACGCTGGTGGTCGATGTCAGGATGCCGCTCAGATTGACGATGCTGTCAATCGTGCTGTTGCTGGCCGGCGTCCCGGCGACGAGCGAGATATAGCCCTGATAGGCGTTGATCGAGCCGCTGACGTCGACGATGCCGGTGCCTGTCAGTGCACTCGCGCCAATAGCGCGATTCGCCGCCGTATCGCTGAACGCCTGAACCAGGAGGCCGCGCACATTGGGATCAATGCTCCCGTCGGCGCCGGTTGCAGCGACCACATTGACGATGGAACCGGCCGCCAGGCTGACCTGTCCGCCTGCTGCCGGAACGAGCGCGGCGCCGGTCGCGCCATCGACCGTCGGGTTGATCTCGCCCGCCATCGCCACGCTGGGCGCGGCGAGGATGACGAAGCCGCCCGAGCTGATGATCTGGCCACCGCGCTCTACCGATACGTCGGCGCGCGCCCGCGGATCGGCGCGATGGCTTTCGCCCGCCACATAGCTGAGCAGCGTCGTATCGTCGGAACGGAGGATGCCGTTCTGGAGGAAGTCGTCGTTGCGCTCCTTGAGCGTCAAGGCAGTCGTTTTATTGTTCGTTCTTGTCGAGTTCGCCCCGAACTCCAGTGTGCTCGCCACGAGCGAGTGCAGGTTCACCTGCGATGTGGCGCCAAACAGGATACCCGACCGGCTGAGGACATAGGCCGTGCCGTCCGCCACCATCTTGCCGAGTACATAGGTCGGCGAGAACGCCTCGCTGAGCCCGTCGGAGCCAAGGCCGCCGACCACGCGGTTTATCACCACCCAGTCGCTGTTGCCCTGCTGATTGAACGTCAGCGTCGTGTCGCTGCCGATGTTGAGGCTGTTCCACGACAGAATCGCACGCGATTCAGTCTGATTGACGACGACATTGTTGCCCTGGTTCTGGTTGAAGGCGTCCGCGCCCTGCCAGACCTTGAGGCCCGTCGGATCGTCGACACTCGCCACCTGGGTGGGGGTCGCCGCGACGATACCGCCAGCCTGGGTGCCGTTGATGACCGCCAGATTGCCATTGGCGTCGGCCGCCGTCGTTGCGCCGGTGATCGTGCCGGACTGGTCTTTCTGCACATCCAGCCGGATGAGCCGGTTGCCCATGCTCGCATAATAGACATCGTTGCCATTCGCATCGCGGCTCTGGCCGATGATGGTGTTGCTGAGGTCCACCGTGGCGTTGGCGGTCAGGGTCGATACCTGGGCGGCCGCCTTGGCAGCCGCGCGTGCTGCGGCGTTGGCGGACGCGACGATGGTCGCCTGCGCCTGCACCGCCTGCTGATAGGCCGTGCGGCGCGCAACCAGCGCCTGCATGGTCGGCGTCGCGACAGGACGGGCACCCGGCACCGAGCCGACGGCGGCGGCGCTCGTCACCGCGGAGCTGATCTGATAGCCGGACGCGGCGGCGAACGCCCCGCGCTGCGCCTGGGCGGGTGTCGAGGCGATCAGCAGCGCGACCGCACTGACGCTCGCCCCGCGCATCAGCAGCGAGCGGCTGGCCCGGGGGCGTTGGCGATTCATATCCAGATCGACCGACATGACGACTCCGTCACAAAAAAATTACCTGGGCGAGGCCCTTAGACACTTGGCGAGACTCGCCGAAGACTGTTGACCATTTATGTCAGGCCAGATCGTCACTTGTCCCCTTCTGGGGCGGGACTGGCCGACTCGGGCCGCTGCTTGTCGGCCGGCACGTCATAGCGATTGTCGTAGAGACGATCGCCCAGCGCCTGCGCCTCTTCCTCGAACGCGCGACGATTGAGCTGCAGCGGGTCCGGCATGCGCCGGCCGTAACGGCGCACATAGGCGGCCAATATGTCCTGCCCGGCCCGCACCAGCCGCACATTTTTGGCGGTGCACTGTTCGGCTAGCTGCTTGTCCTGCGCCGCGCCCGCAGCCAGCGGCTGAAGGCGGGCTATCTCCGCATTGGCCGTGTTGAGCTGGGCGGTGAGCTGCTCGATGACCGCATTCGCCCGGTCCAGCGGATCGTCGCTCTCGGCGGCGGGAGCGGCCTGCGTCGCCGCCGTCATGGGCACGGGCGCCCCGGTCTGCGCATCGGCGGCCGTGGCGGCGCCTGCGGCAAGGATGCAGGCGCCAGCGATCAGAAAACGGCGCATGGATCAGAACTCCGCCAGCAGATCGACCTGGAACACGTCGATGGAGAGCGGTTCACCCGTCACCTCGTTCGCGCTCATCCAGCGGGCGGTGAGGCTCGCGCCCTTCATCAGGCCGACGGTGCCGCTCAGCGTATAGCCCTTGGTGTTGGTGCCGCCGAGGTGGAAGTCGCTATCCGTCAGGCTGTCCAGCGTCGCGTCGGACTGCAGATAGCGATAGCCCGCCTGGACGCGCCACTCGCCCCAGTTGCGGGGGCGCTGATGACCGAAGGCGACATCGACCATCCAGCCCTCGTTGCCGCTGTCGATATAGTCCTTGCTCCAGTTGCTGCAGACGTCAGGATCGCCCACATTCTGGCCCGGCGTATCGCCGTTGATGTTGGTGACGGGCTGGCCAGCGGTCTTGATCGCCCCCGCCTTGCACTGCACCGCGAAGCTCGGCTTGTAGGCGAGGTTGTTGATATAGTCGGCGTTGAACGCGACGCTCAGTTCGTCGGTGACCGGCACGCTGGTCGACAGGTTGATGTCGAGCACGCGATATTGATAGGTCAGGCCGAGCAGGTTCCGGAACGTCGTCGAGGGCTGTCCATCCGGCGTGAATATCCGGCGAACGAAAAACAGCGTGTTGCCCTTGGTGGGGCTGAACGCGCGTGTCCAGTCGGTCGAACATTCGGTCGGCGGCGCTGTCTCGACGCCCGTTACACCGGGCAGTTCGGCGCTGGCCGACGGGAACAGGCAGGTCGCATCATTGGAGAGCTGGCCCTGCACATTGCGGAACACATGATAGCCGACCGCCAGACCGACATCGACGCCGTTGTCGAACTTGTAGCCACCGTCAATCTGCGCGGAGAGCAGATATTTCGTGGGGAAACCCTGCTTGTCATCCTTGATGACAGGGAAATCGGCCGAACCATAATCGAGCGGGAATGCCCCGGCCCGGACAGCCAGCCGCGCGTTTTCCGGCAGAAGGCTGTCCGCGCGCACTTCCGCGACGACGCCGTCGAAATTCAGGTCATAGTCGAACAGAAGCTCGGTCGACTTGAACGGGTTGGCGATGCGCCCGCCCTCGAAGGTGAGCCAGTCGGTCGGCTTCAGGCGGAGATAGGCGCGATCAAGCCAGAAATCGCGTTTCTCAAAGCCGCCGCCCAGGATCTGATTGGCCGAAATGGGGCTGTTCGTGCTGCCCGTCGCCAGACGGATGCCCGCCTCGACGCCCTCGCTGATCTGCGCGTCGATCGCCAGCCTTGCGCGCACCGCGAGCCGGTTCGGCCTGTCCTCGGTCGTGTTGACGACAGGGATGTTGTTGAAGTTCCTCGCAAAGTCGAACCCGCCCGGCGTCGCGTTGATCGCGGCATAGTTGAACAGGTCGTCGAAGTTCTGGCGACCATAGAGCGCGGTCTGGCTGCGCAGCCGGATATCGCCCGAGATGGTGATGCGGCGGGTCCAGTCCGGCGCGGCATCGCCCGGCGCGGCCCAGCCCTCGGCCCGCGCCTGCCCCATGACCTCGCGGCGGATTTCCTCGGTGATCTGCTTGCGCACCGTCTCCGGCACATAGGGCACGCGGATGGTGCCGGACGGCGGCGCGGGCGCATCGCCAGCGTTCGCACCCGTGGCACCCTGCGCGCGCGCCTGTTCGGCGTCCTTCATCGCCTGCGCGATCAGCGCGTCGCCATTGGCCTGCGTGATCGTCTTCTGCTGCACGAGCAGGCGGATGAGGTTAACCATCGCGTTGGTGGATGGCGCACTGGCGGATGGGGCGCTGGCCTCCTGCGCATAGGCGGCAGGCGCGAGCGGCAGTGCCAGAGTCAGGCCGACCGCCGATGCGCTGAGGCATTTTCGCAAGCTGCCCAGCTTCCCTTGCCCAAACATGCTCATCATTCCCTTCTGCTCGAAGCCTGATAGTTTATTCAGTCGTTAAAAGGACTTGCGTCCCTTGACGTTGATCCGCTGCGGAAATTTGAAGCTCGCCGGCGGCGCATCCAGCCCCGCCATGCTCACCAGAATCCCCTTCAG
This sequence comes from uncultured Sphingobium sp., assembly GCA_964529225.1. Classification (GTDB taxonomy): domain Bacteria; phylum Pseudomonadota; class Alphaproteobacteria; order Sphingomonadales; family Sphingomonadaceae; genus Sphingobium. Next base: position 45,749 of record CAZGVX010000004.1, on the reverse strand, counting down.
AATGTCGTCGCGTTTGCTGTCGCCGGTCGACTTGACCAGCTGGGCCCGCGTCACCCGCCCGCCCGAGATCCAGATCGCAAAATCGGCGCTGAACACGTCGCGATTGACGTCCTTGTCACGCTGGATGCGCTGCTGGATTTCGCTCTGGAGGTAGCGGCCATAAAAGCCGTTGCTGATGCCGCCCGCCGGACCGCCGCAGTTGACGAGGCAGGTGCCGGTGCTGCCCGGCGAGCCCATGCCACCGCCGCTTCCGGCCGCAAGACCATAGCTGTCCGCGCCCGCCTGCGCGGGGGCGTTCTGGGTCATGGGCGCGGGCGCCGGCTTGTCCGGACTTGGCGTCGGCGCGGGCGTTGGCTTGTCGGTGGGCTCGGGCGGCTTGTCCTGCGGCTTGGGCGGCGGCGGGGGTGGCGGAGGCGGCGGCGGCGGCAGGAGGTTGGAGATGACCGGCGGCTCCTCCTTCACCTCGACGCCGTGCACGCCAAAGACCGAGTTGTAGAGGAACCACAGGGTGCCGATGAACAGCAGCAGCGCCACCGCTGGCACGCCAAAGCGCACCACCGGATTGGTCTTCGGCTCGTGGAAGCTGTTGTCCGCCGCGGCCATGGCTGGTCCCCCTCTGCCCCTTCCCGCCCGTCAGCTGGCGTTCTGCTTGCCGGTGACGAGACCGACCTTGCTGAGCTCAAGCTGGCGGCACAGGTCGAGCACGGCCATGATCTTGCCATACTGCGCGGTCGAATCGCCCTTGAGCACGATCGGCACTTCCGGGTTCGACGCCTTGGCATTCCTGAGGCGCGTCTCGAGGTCCTGGATCGTGACGGGATAGGCATCCATGAATATCTGGCCCTGATCGTTGACCGTGATCGCGATCGTCTTGGGCTGGACGAGGCTCTGCGCAGAACTCGCCTTGGGCAGATCGACCTTGATGCCCTGCACGCTCGCCGTCGCCATCAGGATGAAGATGACGAGCAGCACATAGGCAAGGTCGAGCATCGGGGTGATGTTGATATCGTCATAGGCCTTGCGGCCGCCACCGACTTGCATGGCACGTGCTCCTTATTCGGCCGCGAGCGGCATGGCGGGCGGGGGATTGGCCGCATCGGCCTGCATTTCAGCCAGGCGGGTGATGAGCCGGTCGACGAACACGCGCATCTGGTCGGCCATCGCGCTGATCCGGCCGTTCAGATAGTTGTAGCCGAACAGCGACGGAATGGCGCAGGCAAGGCCCGCGATGGTCGCGAGCAGCGCCGCGGCGATACCCGGCGCGATCGCGTTCACGTTCACGTCGCCCGCCATCGCCACACCGCCGAACACGGTCATAACGCCGATAACGGTGCCAAGCAGGCCGATGAACGGTCCGCCCGAGATGGCGATGGTGAGGATGACCATCATCTTGTCGAGCTTCTGGTTCTCGTCCACCACCTGCGCATCGACGGCGGCGCGCATCGCCTCCACCGCCTCGCCCGAGAGCGGGCGCGTGCCCGAGACGCGGCGACGCACGTTCAGTTCCTCCAGGCCGATGGCATAGAGGCGGGCAAGCGGCGAGGCGCGCTCGATGTAGCTCGCCTCCTGCGCCGAGACGCCGTTGACCTCCGACACGGGCACGAGGTGCTCATGCATCTCGGCGAAGCGTTTGAGGAACAGCTTGTTGCCCTTCTCCGCGGCGCCGAGATAGCGGGCCTTGGCGATCATCAGCCAGACCGCGAGGCCGAGCAGGATCATACACAGGACCACGATGCCGGCGTCGATCGGCTCCAGCTTGCTCACGATGAAGCCGACGACATTGGCGCCGCCTTCCGCTTTCTCGGCGGTTTCGGCAACGGTGACGAGCTTGTTGGTCGGGCCTTCGCTGTTCGCGGCGGCGAGGATCATCGCGGCCGGGCGCGCGGCCTTGGACAGGCGCGCCTCATCCACCTCGCCGGTGAAGGGCCGGCCTTCCGCACCGCCGATGGTGATCGGGCCGTCGATCGCGGGCAGGGCGGCCGAGGCAGCCCCCGCCTCGACGCCGTTCACGAAGATCTTGACGGTCTGGCCGTCAGCGGTGACGGCGACATGGCTCCACTGGCCCTGGCTCAGCGGCGCCTTGGCGGCGAGGTTGGCCGTGCCCACCGCGACGTAAGGGATGCCCGCGTTGAGCCCGACGATCATCGGACCGCGCGCCATGATCGCCTGATCGCCCGCGAGCGCGTCGGGCTTGACCCAGGCGCTGAAGGTGAACGGCGCGCCGGCGGGCATGGCGAGCGAGCCCGAAGGGTTTACGGTGATCCAGCCCTGACCGGGGAAACGGCCGCCCGAACCGATGATCGCGCCATCATTGATGCCGGCGGGGGCGTTGGTGGCGGCATTGGCGTTGGCGGTCGAGTCGGCACTCGGCGCGCCCGGCTTCTCGCCGAAATGATAGACGGCCATATAGTCAGGGTCGAACGTGCCCTTGGCATCCGATCCCACGGGCGCGTTTGGATTGGCGAAGTAAAGCCAGATTGTCTTCTTTTCGCCGCCGTTGAGGCTCGGCAGCGACACCCAGACATAGGCTATGCCCGTCTGCGCGTCATATTTCTCGATATGGAAGGGAAGCGGCGTCTTGTCGTCCGAGTCGACAAAGCGGATGTCCGCGCCGTTCTGGAGCGCGTCGGTGAACGTGAAGTTCCCGCTGGTCAGCTTGACCAGCACAACGGTGCGGCCGATGGGGCCGCTCACATTGATGCCGCTGGGGCTCGTGTCGACCGTCACCGCCTTGCGGTATGTCCAGTCCTTGCCGCTGGCCCACCACGACCCTTCGGCATGAGCGCCCGAGCCCATGAACATCATGGACAACAACAGTGCGATGATGATGCGCAGCCTGGTCATGTGCCTGTCCCCTAGACCTGAAAAAATTCGCCCCATTAGAATTCGCCCTTGGCGGTGAAGGTCGCGCGCGGATCACGCGACTGCGTGGTCGGCCCGTTCTGCAGCGGGAAGCCGACCGCGATCTCGCCCGAAATATGCTTGAACAGCTTGATTCGCGCACCGCCGCCCACCGACGTCAGCGAGTAGCCGTAAATCTCGTCTTCGCCAGGGTCTACGCCGCGCACAAAGCCGTGGTCGACGAAACCATAGAAGCGCAGTTCGTCCACGAAGCCCGGAAAGAGCTTCGCGATGGACGGCGTCGCCAGTTCAAGCGACGCGGAATAACCCTCGTCCGAAACGGCCTCCGACAGATAATAGCCGCGCACCGTCGATAGGCCGCCGATCGAAAACTGCTCGTTGGTGATCTGCCGCGAATCGGCGAGCTGGCCGAAGAGCTTGAACGTGCCGACGAAATCCCTCGGCAGCGCGCGCCGATAAGTCAGGTCGAGATTGCCGTGGACGAAGTTCTCATAGGCGCGAAGCCCGTTGCGGTTGACGAACTGGTTGAATGTGTTCGTGTCGTTGCACAGTGACTGGTCGATCTCGAAGCAGCGGATGCGCTTGAACACGCGCAGGCCCGCCGTGACCGACACGTTGATGTCGAGGTTCGACTTGTCGCCGCCCGCCGAAAAACCGTAGCCAGCGAACAGCGGCATATATTCGATCGGCGCCTTCGCCGTCGCGGTGCCGTCGAGCTGCACGTCCTGCTTGAAGTTCTTGTAGTCGACACCGAATGTCAGGCTCTGCGCCGTCGTGCGGCTTGGCAGGCGCAGCACGGCCCGGACGCCGATCTGATACCCGTTACCCAGCACGCTGACGCCGCCAACCGATGCGACGTTGCTGTTCGACTTGTAGCCATAGAGGACGGCGGTCCAGTCGGTGCCGAGAATCGGCGCGGTGTAGGAGCCGGAAATCACCTCGGACTGGCTCTTGGCCTGCGGCGCAACGCCGTAGCTGAGGCTCAGCGTATGCCCCTTTTGCCACAGGTTCGAATAGCTGAGGCTGGCGTTGGCGCGCAGCGGTTCGGTATTCGGGCTGCTGTCGTTATTGAGTTCCAGGCTGCCATGAACCGGCAGGCTGTCCTCGACCGCGAGATCGACGTCGATCGTGCCCGGCACGACACCGGCCTTGAACGAGGGCGAGACAGTGCGGTCCGGGAAGCGGTTGGCGTTGCCGAGGTCGCGTTCGAGGTCCTTGCTGTTCAGCACCTTGCCCTCGGTCAGCGAGGGCACCTGGTTCCGCACGATGCTGAGCGCATGATATTTGGAGCCGGTCACGCGCACCTGGCCGATCGGCGCCTCGGTCACGACAAGCTGGACGATACCCTGAGCGAACAGCCCCTCGGGCTGGGGCGGCACGTCGACCTGCACCGCCTCATAGCCCCGCGCCTTGTAAGCGTCCTGAAGCGCCTTGGCGGCGGCGGCAACGTCGGCGGGCGTCTTGTCCGGCCCCGCAAAGGGGTAGACGGCTTCCTCGACCGTCGCCTGATCGAGCGTGCGTGCGCCGGAAATGTCGTAGGCGGCAACGTAGAATGTTGCGGGCGACTGTTCCGGCTCGGGCTGCGGGGTGGCTGCCGGCTGAGCGGCCTGCTGCACGGCAGCGGAGGGCTGCCCCTCGTCCTTCTTCTCCGGCGCGGCCTGCCTGGTGATCGCCTGCCCGACGGGAACCTGCGCACGCGATTCGCTCGCGGCGAGCGACGATAGGCACGCGCCCGCCAGCAAAGCGGAAACGCCAAAGCGCCGCCCTTTCGCCGGACAGCCGCTGGGCCGTCCGCTCGTTCTCACGTCTTCGCCTTGCATTGGGCGCACAGTCTCCCCAGCCGGAGCGCATGGTCACGCTCCGCCGCAGTGCCGCAATCGTTACGAATTGTTTAAGTTTTGCGACAGTCGCGCCGAGTGCATGGCCCAGAGTGGACCATCCCCCTCCCCCAGTGCCGGAAAGCCGCCCGTCACTCTCGCGCGAATAGATATTAAATGTATGATATTACTAGATAAATTTTCGAGGGATCAAAATGCTTCCATCAATGTCGAAGGGCGAGCGAACAGGCGCGGCTCAGGGTTAACAAGGCGCGAACCGCGCCCGCCTTGCGCATGCTCGACGGGCGGCTGGCGATTCGCTGCCCTCGCAGGCGCGAACCCTGTGTCCCGGCGGGGTGCAGCCACCATAACGCGCCTGCCATATTTCTGTAGCCTTTGGATGCTGAAGGGGCGGCCATGTCGACATCAGCCACGCTTACCGGCTCTGCATCCGTCGCGCCCGCCGCACCGTCCGAAGGCGCACCGACGGCCGCGCGCAAGCGGATCCTCTGGCTCGATGTCGCCAAGGGCATCGGCATATTGATCGTGATCCTCAGCCACGCGACGGGCGGCCTCGCCGACTCGACGGTCGGGCCGGGACTGGTCGGCATCCACTGGGCCTTCTCCTATATCACGCTGTTCATCATCCCGTTTTTCTTCCTGCTGACGGGCGTTCTGGTGCAGCGCCGCATCGCGAAGGACAGCCGCGGCTTCGTCAAGGATGTCTTCATCACGATCCTCTGGCCCTATTTTCTGTGGTCGACGGTCCAGCTGTCGATGCTGGCGCTCGCCGGATCCGCCGCCAACAAGCCGGTCGGCGACTTCCTCCCCCTCATCGCGCGCCTGCCGGTGGCGTCGGTGGCGCAGTTCTATTTTCTCTACATCCTGTTCTTCATGCATCTGGCGGCGATCGTGCTGGTGCCCCGCATCGGCGCCCTGGCCTTTCTGGTGATCGCCTGTGCGATGAAGCTGGCGCACCCCTATCTGCCGATGACCCTGACCTTTCATGTGCTGTTCGTGAACTTCCCGTTCTATGCGCTCGGCGTGTGGGCGCAGGTGGCGGGCGTCGAGACGCTGCTCGGGCGGCTCGGCCCAGTGGCGCGCATCGGCATCGTGATCGGCGGGCTTGCCGCGCTCGCTGTTGGGACCGCCGGGGTCATGGCGAGCGAAGGCGAACGCTTCGCCAGCCTCACCAGTGGCCAGATGACCGCGATCACCTGGGCGCCGGACAAGACGCATTATGCGCTGATCGGCATGCTGGCCTTTCTGATCCTGTCGGATTCCGCGCGCGGCTGGCTTGCCCGCGTGCTGATCTTCATCGGCCAGCGGTCAATGGCGATTTTCGTGGTCCATGTGATGTTCATCGCCGGGCTCAGGATTGTGCTGATGAAGCTGCACGTCCGTGATCCGATGGTCCTGCTGGCCGCCTGCTGCGCCATCGGGCTGATCGGGCCGCTGATCCTGTCGGAAATCGCGCGGCGGCTTGGCGTGTCCCGGCTCGTCGGCATGGGTTGAGAGGGCGCGCCAAAGGCGCTTGCCATAAATATGTAGCCTTTCCATGCTCAGCGCCGCAATCATGTCGGCGACCCAGATCCTTCAGCCTCCGCAGGCGCCCCCGGCATCGCCCAGGCGGGGGCGGGAGGAGAGCCTCAGAAAGCCGCGGATCGTCTGGCTTGATGCCGCCAAGGGCATCGGTATCCTTGCCGTCGTCATCGGCCATGCGCTTGCAGGGATTGTCGATTCGCCTGTCGGCCGGGGACTGGAGGCGTTCCGGCTGCTCTACACCGGCTTCTACCTCTTCCATATGCCGCTGTTCTTCCTGCTCTCCGGGCTGCTCGTGCGGCGACGCCTCGCGCGAAGCCAGACCGGTTTCGGGATCGACCTCATCCTGTCGGTGTTGTGGCCCTACCTCCTGTGGTCGATCGTCCAGCTCTGCGTCATCTATCTCGCCGGATCGAGCGTGAACGCGCCCGCAGGCCGCTTCTGGCCGCCGATCCTGAAGCTGCCGGTGGTCGCCCCGGCCCAGTTCTGGTTCCTTTACGTGCTCTTCTTTCTCCACCTCGCAGCACTGCTGGTCGTGCCGCGCCTCGGCGCCCTCGCCCTTCTGCTGGTCGCCTGGGGCCTCAAGCTTGCCGATCCATGGCTCGCGACCACGTTCATGTTCCACATCGCGATGGTGCATGGCGGCTTCTACGCGCTTGGCGCATGGGCCGGGACCGAGGGTATTTCCGCGATGCTGGGGCGGCTGGGCAATGCGGCGCGCGCCGCGCTGATCGTCGCGGCCATCGTCGCGGTGGCGCTTGGCACCGCCGCGATCCTGTCGGAACAGCAGCCGGGCTTCGTCAGGCTCAGCAGCTTCGACATGACAGCGATCGCCTGGCGCATCGCCTATCTGCCCGCCGCCCTGCTCGGCATCGTGGCCGTGTTGATCGTGGCCGATTCGGCCCGCGGAGTGGCGGCGAGGGCCTTGGCCTTTCTGGGCGAGCGGTCCATGGCGATCTTCGTGCTCCATGTCCTGTTCATGGCGACCTTTCGGATCGTGCTCCTGAAGCTCCATGTCCGCGAGCCGATGGTGCTGCTGTTCGCGTGCAGCCTGATCGGCCTTGCGGGACCGCTTGCGGTCCTCGCCGTCGCGCGGCGCTTCACGAACAGCCGTCTGCTCGGCCTCGGCTGATGGGGCCGCTGCCCCCGCTCGCGATCAACGGCAAGTTTCTCGCCGCGCCGCCGACCGGCGTCCACCGCGTCGCGGCGGAGCTGGCCAACGCCCTCGCCGATATCGCCAGAGCGCAGCCGGGGCGGCTCGACCTCGAGCTATGGGTTCCGCGTGACGGCATGGATCGTGCCGCCGATCTGCGCCTCGCGCCGCGCCTCATTGGCCCGCTGAAGCACATTCCCTGGGAGCAGCTGACGATCGCGCCGCGCGATCCCGGCCGGCTGCTCCTCAATCTTTGCAACATCGGCCCGATCGCCCGGACCAACGCGATCAGCATGATCCACGACGCACAGGTCCATCTCACCCCCGCCTCCTACAGCCGCCCGTTCCGCCTGTGGTACAAGACGCTGCAGCCGGTCATGGGGCGCCGGCACCGGGGCATCCTTACCGTCTCCCACTATTCCGCCACCCAGATCGCCCGCGTCGGCATCGCTCCGCCGGAACGCATCGCGGTTGTGCACAACGGCCTCGATCATATGCTGCGGGTCGCGAGCGAAGCGCCGATCGTCGCCCGGCTCGGCCTGACGCACGGGCGCTATGTCGTCGCGCTGGCCTCAACCCAGGCGCACAAGAATATCGCGATCCTCGCCCGCGCCTTCGCCGATGCGCGCCTTGCCGGCGTGCCGCTGGTGCTGGTGGGCGCTGCTGACCGCGCCGCCTTTGCCGCCGCCGGCATCGACCTGCCGCCCGCCACCGTTTTTGCCGGGCGGGTCAGCGATGGCGAACTGCGCGCGCTTTACGAAGCGGCGCTCTGCCTCGCCTTTCCATCGCGCACGGAGGGTTTCGGCCTGCCACCGGGCGAGGCGATGCTCGTCGGATGTCCGGCGGTCGTCGCGCCCTGCGGGGCGCTGCCCGAGGTGTGCGGCGATGCCGCGCTTGTCGCGGATCCCGACGATGCTGGCGGGTGGACCAGCCACATCGCCGCGCTGGCGAACGACCCTGCGCTGCGCGACCGGCTCGCCGAAGCGGGCCAGATGCAGGCGGCGCGCTTTACCTGGGCCGCGGCGGGCGAGCAGCTCCTCGCCGCTGTCGCGCGGCTTGTTGCAGGCCGCTAGAGCTCACCTAGCGGGCGCCCCGCGAGACGATCGCAATAGCCGCCCGCCGCCTTCACCGCCGCGAACAGGCGCATATCCTCGGCATAGAGCCGCTCGACCCGCGCGCGCTGCACATCGGTGAGCGTCCGGGCCTGCCGCTCTGTCCGGTTCGCATGCCCCACCGGCCCGACCCCGCGCGCCGCCAGAAAATCGTCGAGCGCCGCGCCTGCCTCGCCCAGCACCCACAGGTGCCGCACGCGGATGACACCATGACGGTCGGCAACATACCAGCTTTGCGGCCGGGCGAAGGTATCGACCTTCAGCCAGTCGCCACGCGCGCCTTCGAGGAAATCGAGAAACTGGTCGACATCGCGGATATGGGCCATGCGCCGCATCGGCACAGGCTGGATCGCAACATCGCCGCCCCCGCCCTTCATCAGAAAGTCGAAGGCGGACAGGAAACGCTCGGTCGGGTCGCGCAGCATCGCCAGTGTCTCGGCCCGCGCCAGATGCGCAGGGAAGAAGAGGTCGTAATAGCGGATCGTGACATGGCCGGGATCGCTCCGGTAGAGCGCGCGCTTGATCGACGTGCCGCCATTTTTGGGGACGTGGATGAACAGCAGCGGCGATCCGGCCACATCGGGGGCGAGGCGGCGGCGGCACAGCCCACGCAGGGCCGCCCGCCCTGTGGATGCCATCGCCGCCCGTTCGAACATGTCCGCATATTGATCGACCCGGAACACAGCGCGCGCCGCCGCCTCGATCGCCGGGTTAAGCCATTGCTTCACAGTGCTGCCCGTCCCTCGAAGATGCGCCGGCCCGGTTTTGGGCAGGGGGTGTGCTCCGCCAGCCATAGTCCGACATGAATCTGCAATCGACCCCCCCTAGAGCGCGGATCGCTGCATTTCGATGACAACCGAATCACTCGGACGGGGTATCGGCCCCGAGGACGCGGCACAGGGGATTTATGGCCGGACCGGCGAACATGACGACAGCCAGCGCCAGCCTCCGACTGGGCGAAATCGACGCGCTGCGCAGCTTCGCGATGCTGTCGGTGATGGCGCTGCACGCCAAGATCATGCCGATGGGCTGGGCTGGCGTGTGGCTGTTCTACGTCATTTCGGGCTATGTCGTAACGCTTTCGATCGTCGTCCAGCACCCGGACGGCGCCGGCCTTGCCCGGCTGGGCGGCTTCGTTCGCCGCCGGATCGCGCGCATCGTCCCCGTCTATTATCTGTTCGTGCTCGTCGGGCTCGGCGTCACCGCCCTGCAGAATATCCCGCAGCGCCCGGAAAGCATCGCCGGGCTGTTCCTCTTTTTCAACAACTGGACCGCGATCAACCTCATCGCCAACATCCGCGGCTGGCCGAGCGGGCATCTCTGGACGCTTTCGGTCGAGATGCAGTTCTACCTGCTTTACGGCCTTGCGCTGTGCCTGCTCCCGCACCGGCGCACGGTCCAGCTGCTTATTGCCATGCTGATCCTGTGCCCGCTCGCGCGGTTCGTCGCCGGGGAGGCGTTGCTGGACGGCGGGTGGAAGCCGCTCGATGCCGCCTATTGGGTCTATGCCGGGCCGGGACTCCATTTCGACATCTTCGCCATGGGCGCGCTCCTCGCCTTCGCCCAGCAGGCGCTGCCGATCGGCCGGATCGCGCGGCCGCTGGCGGTGGCGGGACTGGTCGCGCTCGCCGCCTATTGCGCCGCCTATCTGGCGATCAACCATGTCGTGCGCGGCGAGCATGGCACCGGCCTCTTTCGCAACATCGTCTCCGGCATTTTGGTCGGCGAGCATCGCGAGACGTTCGTCTACAGCGCCATCGGGCTCGCGACGGCAGGGTTCGTGGCGCTGGCGGCGGCGCGCGACCCCTGGGTGACGCCTGTGCTCGGCCTGTCGGTGCTCCAGTGGATCGGCCGCATCTCCTACGGCGGCTACCTGTTCCATGTGCTCGGCCTCGCAGTGGCGCGTTATTTCCTCCACCTTGCGGGGTTTGAAACCAAGGGTGGTGCTGTCTGGCTTCGCCTGATCCAGTTCCCGCTCGGCCTTGCGGTGACGCTGCTGCTCGCCTGGGCCTCCTGGCACTGGTTCGAGACGCCGATGCGCCGCTGGCTGAGCGGCGAGCGGAAAGCGCGCCGGGCGCCCGGCACCCGGCCAGCGGGAGCGATGGCACGATGAGCAGCATCAGCAATCCCCGCAGCGCGGCGGGCGACTTCGCCGAAGGGCGCCGCATCGGCATTCCGGAGGGCGTCGCCCGGCCGGGTCTGGGCAAGCGGCCGGACCTCGTCGATGTCGATTTCTCGCTCGCGATCCACAATCGCACCGGCAAATATTTCATCGGCGAGGAGCTGTTCGCCCTGCCCGGACTGCCGCTTGGCGACATATTCTACTGGCGCCGGGCGGCCAAGGCGCCGCCCTCGGGACTGACCGGCAAAATCATCGGACGGCTCCAGCACTGGCAGGTGAAAGGCCGGACGCTGGGCGGGCCTTTCGCCCTCCTCCCCCGCCGTCGACCGACGCGCCCGCTGCTGCATCTCGACCCCTTCACCGTGCCGACGACGCAGCTCCAGCGCCGGGACGCGGTGCTATGCCACGATCTCGGGCCGCTCACCCATGCCGAGCTGTTCGACGCCGAGGTGGCGAGCATCTACCGGCCGATCTACGATGAGATCGCGGCGGTCGGCCCCCATCTCATCTTCGTGAGCGAGGCGAGCCGGGAGGCGTTCAGCACACTCTATCCCCTCGCCCGGCCGCGCACCACGCGCGTCATCTATCCGCCCATGCGGGAAGCCGCCACCTCAGCCATCGCCGAACAGCCGGTGTCGGGTGTCGCCACGCCCTTCCTGCTGACCGTCGGCAGTATCGGCACGCGCAAGAATCAGGTCCGCACCATCGCCGCCTATGGCCGCAGCGGCCTTGCCGAGCAGGGCGTGGCGCTTGTGCTGTGCGGGGGCGAGGAGCCGGGCGCGGACGCCGTGCGCGCGGCGGCAGAAGCGACGCCGGGGGTGCGCCTGCTCCCCTATGTATCGGATGCCGAGCTCAGCTGGCTTTACGGCCACGCGCGCGGCTTTGTCCTCATGAGCCTGCTCGAAGGCTTCGGCATGCCTGTGGCGGAGGCGATCCGGCGCGGCCTCGTGCCCCTGCTCAGCCGGGGCGGCGTGCTGCGCGAGGTTGCGGGGCCGGGGGCGGTCGACGCCGATCCCCTTGATGAGGAGGAGATTGCCGCGCGCCTCCATACCCTCGCGATGATGTCCGACACCGAACGCACCCGCCGCCGCGCCGAGCTCGCCCACGCCATCGAGCGGTTCGACAGCGCGCACTTTGCCGAGGGATGGCTCGCCGCCTTTCACGACATTCTCGCCATGGGACACTGATTGCGCCCTCTGTCATGGGATTGACACGGAGCAGGCTCTATGCGCCGGTGCTGCGGCGCAACAGGAAACACGGAACTGATCGGGCATGGCGCGGATCGCAATTGTCGAGACCTACCCGTATGAGGCCGTGTGGGGCGGCGACGCCGTCTATCTCGACCGCATGCGTCAGTTTCTGGTGCAGGGCGGCCATGAGATCACGACCTTCGTCACCGACATCGCCCGCGGCCGCTCCGACCCGCGCCTTCAGCTCCACAGCCGCGCGCGCGACCGCAACCATCGCTGGCGGGTGCGCCAGGCGGTGCCCACCGGGGAGCAACGCTTCCTGAGCTACGCGCCGCAGCTGTGGCGCAATCTGGCGCTGCGCGCCGCTGGCCGACCGCCCGAACGTCACGGCCAGCCCAGCCTGCGCGAGGGCGGCTGGCTCGTGCGACAGCTCCACGCGCAGCAGCCGGCCCTTGTCATCCTCGCTTTCGGCGCGACGCTGTTCACCAGTCGCGTCATGAACGCGGGCTTCACCGTGGCGGCGAGCAAGGGCTTCTTCTCGGACCGGCGGCTGGTGCTCGGCGAGCCGGTGCCGCCCCCCGTCGCCGGACAGGCGGTGATCGATGAGGTGGCGGATGCGGCGCTGGTGCTGTTCAACAACCTGACCGACCTCGACCTCTACCGGCGCGCGTCGGGGCGCCACAATGGTGGCCTCGTCACCATGGGATTTGCGCCGCGCAACATCATGGCGGCCAGCGATGCGCCTGATCTCCTCTACGTGGCGGCCGAAACCCGCCCCAATATCGCCTCGCTGCGCTGGTTTCTGGACGGCGCCTGGCCCGCCGTCCGCGCGCAGGTGCCCAGTGCGCGGTTGCGCGTCGTCGGTACGGTGCGGCGCGGATTCGAGGGCGAGACGCTGCCGGGGGTGGATTTCCTCGGCTATGCCGACTCGCTGGATGCGGAATATGGCAGGGCCGCGCTCGTCATCGCGCCATTCACCCACGGCAGCACCGGGGTGAAAACCAAGATTGCCGAGGCGCTGAGCTATAGCCGCCCGGTCGTGACCACTTCGATCGGCGTCGATCCCGCCGATCCCGGCCAGTTCGGCGAAGCGGTGGCGGTGGCCGACACAGCGGGCGCCTTTGGCGAGGCGGTCATCGCGCTGCTCGGCAACCGGGGCCTGCGCACCGCCGCGAGCGAGGCGGCGCTCGCGCAATATGAGCGGCATTACGCGCCCGCTGCCGCCTATGCGCCGCTGATCAGGCTTCTCCAGGCCATCGCACCGTGAAGAAGCGCGGTTTCGCGTCCGCAGCCCTGTGGGCGCTTGCTGGCAATGGCGTGCAATATGGCGTGACCTTCGGCCTGCTCGTCTATCTCGCCCACGTCCTGTCGCCGCGCGACTTCGGCCTGATGGCAACGGTTACCATCGGCCTCGACCTCGGTCAGCGGATTGCCCGCTGGGGCCAGGTCGAGCTGCTGCAGCAGCAGCGTTACGCGAACGAGGCCGCGCGCAACCAGTCCTTCCGCCTTTCCATGCTGATCGGCATCGTCTGGATGGTGGCCTTTCTCGCAGCCGCCCGGCCGGTCGCGCACTTCTATGACAGCGCCGAGCTGGCGACCCTGATCTACATCGCCGCGCCCATATTCCCCGTCACCGCCGCCACCGCCATCCCCGAAGCCATTCTGCGCAGCCAGTTCCGCTACAATATCGTCGCGATCCGCAATTCGGTCGGCACCCTGATCGGCGCGGCCGTCGCGATCGGCATGACGCTGATGCACTACAAGGCGGAGGCGCTGGCGATGCAGAAGCTGGTGCAGACGCTGTTTTCCGCTGTCTGGATCTGGTCGACGGTCGGCTGGCGCCCCTCCTTCGCACGGGGGCTGCCCCGCGCGCCCGGCCTGGCGGGCGAGGGCACGAACGTCATGCTCGGCACGCTGATGCCGCTGCTCGTGCCGCGCTCCGTCGACCTGCTGGTCAGCTTCGCCATGGGCCCCGCGATGCTCGGCATCATGCGGGTCGCGTTCCGCATCAACGACTTTGTCGCGCAGCTTGTCGTCATTCCGCTCACCGCTGTCACCCACAGCAAATTCTCGACACAGGCAGGCGACCTGCCCGCCATGCAGCGCACCTATCTGCGCATGACCCAGCTCACCGTGCTGATGATGTGCCCGGCGCTGTTCGGCCTGTCACTGGTGGCACCGGAGGCGATCCCCTTCATCTTCGGGCATCAGTGGGAGGATGCGGTCGGCTTTGTCCAGATCATCGGGCTGCTGGGGCTGTTCGCGCCAATCAACTATTTCTTCGCGACGTCGATGATGGCGCTGGGGCAGAGCCGCCTGATCTTCCGCCAGGCGGTCGCGCAGGTGGTGGTGGGCGTCACGCTGGCGGCGATCGCCGCGCAGATTTCACTCTATGCGGTGGCTGGGGCGCATGTCCTGCGCGCACTCTATGTCGCGGGGCACAATGCCCATGACCTCAAGGTCCACATGCAGCTCGCCTATCGCCGCCTGCTCGGCGCGATGCTGCCTGCTTATGCCGGGGCCGCGGCGATGGCGACGGCGATCCTGCTGGCGCGTAGCGCGCTAGGGCCGGGGCTGCACGACCTTGCGATGCTGGCGATCCTCGTGCCGCTGGGCGGCGTGGCCTATGCCGGAACGGTCGCGGCCGGGGCGATCATCGGCTGGTGGCCGACGGTGCTCGACAATCTGCCCAAGCGGCTCACCCGCTTCGGTCGCCGCGCCACCGCCTGACTTACTTCATGTTGCCCGCCTCGCGCGGGCATTCTGCATCGCCCGTGGGCGCCGCGTTCAGAATGCGGATGCGGCGGCGCACGGCGGAGATGCCCGGCCCGGACGCCCCATAGCGGACGGCGATCGTCCCGCCCCGCGCCGCATCGAGCTTCAGAGGCGGCAAGGGGCCGCTGCCGGAGAGGCTGCCGACCGCCCTGCCGCCGACCGTGACAGTGATGGCGGGCGGACTGGCCTTGGCGGGCAGGAGGCAGGCGCTAAGCCACAGCGGCCCGGCGGCAGGCGCAGTGAACTGCTCGACGAGCGCGCCGCCCGGCCCCGGCACCCGTATGAGCGCGCTGGTGACGATGAGCCCCGGCTTGTCCGCAACGCCCAGATGAGGCGCCCAGCTGGTGTCGACCCAGTCGAGGGGGCGCTCCCGGCCACCCTGCCCGACCCATGCGGCCTTCCATGCGCCATCGCCCGCCTCATGGAAGCTGTCAGCCAGAACGCGCGACGCGCCCAATGTCCAACGCGCGCCCGGCGGCGCGAAGAACGGATCGCCGCCGATCTCGGCCGGGACGGCCATGGCACGGCCAAAGCTGTCCACGAAGCCCCCGGAGGCGTCGAACCGGACCGCCCTGCCGCTACCCCAGAACAGGGTGGGCCCGTTCCCGAAGCGATAGGCGAACACGAGCGGATCGCCCGTCTCCACCGGCGCGGCGTCGCCATAATCGCGCAGATAGCCGGCCACTCGGCGGAACAGCGGCAGCGCCGGCTTGGGCGTCTGTCCGGCATAAAGGCCCATGTTCGGATACCAGGGCTCGTCCTTCAGCGCATACCAGTCGGCCTCGGCCACATGCGCCGCCGAGAGGATCGCCATCACCCGCGCGGCATGGGGTGGCGCAGCCTGCGGGCTGTCGTAGAACAGGCCGAATTCCGTCGCATAGATGGGCTTTATCCCGCCTGCCTGCGCCATCATCGCGCGCAGCCGCGCGATCTGCGCCGGGATCGCCTCGGGCTGCGGCAGATAGGGATGGACCGCAACGCCGTCCACCAGCGGCAACATGCCCGCCGCGAACAGCTTCTCGAAAAAGCCGGTCGCGATCATCAGCGACGATCCGCCCAGCAGGATGACCTTTCGTCCGCCCGCCAGCGCCGCCCGCGCTGCCCGGATCGCCCCCACATGCGCCTTGACCCCCTGATCGAACCAGGGCTTGTGCGCCATGGCGTTGACCTCGTTCCCCACCTCGATCGCCTCGACACAGGGAAAACGGTCGACCACGGCCCGCACATAGCGGCCATAGGCGGCCTGGCCCGCAGCCGACAGCGGCAGGTTGACCGGCCCGTAGAGCGTGTTGCGCGGCGGCACCATCAGCGTCACCGGGATGCCGCGCGCGCAGATGGTTTTCAGATAGCCGCTGTTGCGATCGGTAAAGGCATAGACCCCGGGCGTCCGCTCGATCGCGCCCCAGGGGATCGAGTCGCGGATGCCCTGCGCGCCGCTCTCCTCGACCTTGGCGAGCAGGCCCATCGGCCAGTTCTGCCCGAAATGGGTATTGACCGCGAGCCGCATCGCGGCGTTGCCGGGCGCTGCGACCGCCCCGGCCAGCGCCAGGGCGAGGATGGCGCGTTCAGGCCGCCGCCTTCGTTGCACCGATCTTGCCCAGCAGTTCGAAATCCCGCGCATAATGGTCCCGCACAAAAGCCTCGATCCCGGGCGGGAGCGCGAAATCCTGCTTGGGCAGATCCTTATAGAAGCCTGCCCGCGCCATCCAGTCGCGGATCGCCTTGCGCCGTTCGGGCGACACGGCGTTCGCATAGGGCCTGCGCAGCGCCCGCTGCAGCGGCTTCAATGCGCCGACACTGATGACGGTCGTGCGATTGCGCTTCTCCTCGCCCACCTCGATGCCGGTGCGTTCCGCCACGAACCGGCTGACCCCGGCCATGTCCTTCACCGAAAATATGTGGGGCACAAGACGCCGCCCGTCATGCTCGACATAGTCGCACTGGCGGGTGAAATGCACCCACTCGGCCTCCAGCCGGTCGGGCGAAGCCGACAGATGCGCGCGCACCTTGTCGGCCTCCCGCGCGATCATAGCGGGCGTGAAGTCCGACTGCGCGACATGATGATATTCGCGCAGCCGCTGAAAAATCGCCGACTGGAAGCGCGCGAGCGGGTCGCGCATGATCGCAAAGGCAGTATAGGCCTCGACCTTGGCATAGGCCTCCGGAAAATGGGCGGCGAGATCGCGCAGCACGATATGCGCGCGGTGATAGTGGCCGAGCACGGGATGCTCTGCCAGCCCCTCGAACGCGCCGGCCATGCTGTCGAGCGGGCGCATCGCGCGCTTGACGCTGGTGCCTGCGCATTTGGGGATATGCACGAAGGCGAGACGATGGCTGTCGTCGATGATCATGGCGCTAAAGCTCCAGCATCCGCTCTGGCCGCATCCGGCCGGTGAGCATGTCGCCGAGCGCGATCCAGTTTCCCTTGACCCGCCCCAGCCGGTCGACCCACGGCTCGGGCCTCAGCGTCTTCCAGTGGTTCGCCGCGACATTGCGCCACATGATCTTGCGCGCATAGGGCCAGCCGAGCGAGCCCTTGGCGGCGAGATAGGCGGGATTGGCGACCTGCGAATAGCCGACCTTCACGCCGCTCGACCGCCCGTGCTTCACCCCGCAATGCACCCCGGCGAACGCCTTGGTCTTGACCGCGCGCGCGCCTCTGGCGACCCGGGCGGAGAAGTCCACATCCTCCTGCCAGCCATAGAGCGGCAGGCGCTCGTCGAATCGCTCCGCCCCGATCGCCGACGCGCGATAGGCCATGTTGCAGCCATAAAGCCCCCATTTCTCACGAAACACGGTCTGCGGCGGCGCCGCCTTGGCGTCATAGTCCGCCAGCATCGCCCGCGCCTCCGCGACGCTTATGCCGGGGCCATTGATGCCGTCCGCAACCAGGTCGCCGTTGACCGCGACGACGTCCGGGTGGAGCGCGAAGAAACGCGCCATCCGCTCCACCATGAAGCGGGAGGGTATATAGTCGTCGTCGAAAAAGCCGATGATGTCGGCCGCGCCCAGCACCGGCTCCATGCCCCGGTTGCGCTGGGCGCACAGACCCTTGCTGCCGATCACGATCTCGACATTGCCATGCGCGCGCCAGTCGGACGGCAGGTCCGCCTCGCTGGTCACGGACAGGACGACGCGCACCGGCGGCTGGCTCTGCCGGGCAAGCTCGGCCAGATGCTCGGAAAGGATATCGGGCCGGCCAAGGCTGGCGATGACGATGGCGACCGTCGGCAGAGTCTCCGAAAATGTCTCAGGCATGGGCTGGTGCATGTTCGGTAAACCGCGCGGCATGGTGAAGGTCGAAGTCGGCCGCATAATAGGCCTTTATGAAGGATTGAAGGCGGCCGCCCTCGCGGATCATCCGCTGCTTCTCAACCGGCTCGTAAAAGCCCGATCGTTCCAGCGTGCGGCGCAGGCGGTTGCGCGCGCCGTCGGGCACCAGCGCGAAATAGGGCGCCTTGAGCGCGCGCACGATCGGCTTCAGCGCGCCGGCCTTCAGCTCGGTCGAGCGGTTCTGCGCCTGCTCGCCCTCGACGGTGACGCCGCTATGCTGCTCCACATAGGCGATGATCGCGTCCATGCGCTCGATCGGAAAGATGTCGTCGACGATGCGCCGCCCGTCGAGGACCACATAATCGACCTGGCGATTGAAATGGACATGCTCGAGGTCGAGCCGCTCCGGCCCGCGCTCGAGATAGCGGATCACTTCGGCGGCCTGCTCCTCGATCACGTCGGCGGTGATCGCGGACTGGGCGAAGCCGCGAAACTCGCGCAGGCGCTGGAACATGGCGGAAACGAAGCGGTCCTGCGGATCGCGCGCCACCGCGAAGCTGCGATAGGCGACGACTTTCTCGAACGCATCGGGAAAGTGGATGGCAAGATCGGCGAGCGTCACATGCGCCCAGTGGATGCGGCCCAGCGCCGGATGGTCGGCGATCCGCGAATAGAGCCCTTGCGTGCTGTCGATCGCGCGCAGCGGCCCCTTTACAGACACCCCCGCGCATTTCGGGATATGCACGAAGGCGAAGCGGTGGGCGTCAGAGAGGATCATGGTTCATTCTTCCGTCCTTTACGCGCCAGCCAGGTGGGATCGCCGCACCGCTGGGCGCCCCGCCGCCGCCCAGGGCGCCTCCCGGCGCGACCGCAGGCCGAGCGCGATTCCGGTGAACATGCCCCAGACGATGCCGGGGTCCGGCGAGGGCGCGGCCACGATCGACGGCATGATCATGCACACCGCCGCCCAGCTCGCGGCGGCGCCCACGCCTTCGCGCAGCGTCGCCGGCTTGTGCCAGGTCGATCGGCGCAGCGGCCGCAGCACGCTCAGCAGATGGCCAAAATAGGCGACGATGCCGATCACGCCGAGGCTGCCGAGAATCGCCAGAAGATTGCTCGACGAGCGGAAGCTTCCGGCCCCGATGCCAAGCCCCCAGGAGACGCGGAAAGCGTCGAGACCCTGCAGCGCCCAGAACAATCGCTGCCGCCCGGAGGCGCTGTCGCTCTTCTCGACCGTCATCGTGGCCAGCACGCGCGAGATCCGCTCGAACAGCTCCGGCGACACCGTCACGAGCAGGACCGCGATCGTCACCGCCAGAAATATCGTGACGCACAGGGCGAGGATTTTCTTCGGCGGAATGCTCCCCGGCACCAGAAGCATGCGCATCGTCAGCACAAGGCTGTAGCCTGCCAGGGTGACATAGGCGGTGGAACTGGTCGACACGAACAGCGCGAGCGCCAGAATGGCTGCGGCAAAGCCCGTGAATTTCGGCCGTATGCCGCGCAGCCACATTTCCGATGAAAACAACATCATCGCCGATCCATAGGCGGCGAACCCGGATGCCTCAGGCCAGATGCCGTTCATCCGGGCGATGCCGCCCGCGCTCTGGTCGAGCTGCGCATAGTTCCCGTTGCGGAAAAACCGGATGAAATTGTCGAGCGGCGTGCCGTCCGCGACGACGCTGAAAAAGCCCAGCAGCGCGTGGACGATGGCGATCGTCGCCCCGGCCCTGATCACGATCCGCTCGGCGCCCGGCCGCGACGCGGCGATGCACGCCCCGACGCCCGCAATCATGGTGCCCATCATATAGACCGGCGTGGTGATGTTCTGCGAGGTGAACTGGAGCGGCACGGTAAGGAACAGGTCGCGCTTGGTGCCGCCTGGCTTGAGCGGGGTTACATTGATCTGGTCTTGGAACAGCAGCGGCAGCGTGAAGGCCGAGACGATGCCATACAGGCAGTAGATGATGAGGAAGACATTGCGCCGAATGGCTTGGGGCAGTTCCGCCATCTGCCCCGGCCCGGGAAGCACGGCGCGCAGCAGCAGAAATACCAGCGACAGCTGCGCTGGCGGGATCGTCGACCCGCCGAGCGCCGGCATCGCGATCGCCGCCGACCCGCCGAACAGCGTGCAGCTCATGACAAAGCCGAGCATCGCCGCCATCGACCCGCGCAGCAGGAGATACAGTCCGATCAGGACGACGATCGCGCCGAAGGGTGTGGGAAGCATGGCCCTATGCTGCCCCTGCCGGGGCGCCGGAGCAATGGCAGGATCGGCGCATGATCGGCTCGGCGGCTCTCGCCGGCCCGTCAGACCGCGAGGGCGGCGAGCCTGGGTTCGTCCAGGCGACCGGCATCGGCCAACGGCAGATCAGGCCGCAGCTCGGCGACCTTGGCCATGAACCCGCGGTCGAACACCTCCGCGGAGAAGCGGCCCGCATTGGCCACGGCATCCGCCGAATCGAAATGCGGCAGCCAACGCTCGAAATCGCCCAGCGCATCCACCAGCCACTCAGCCGTCTGCTCGCCGAAGAACAGGCCGGTCACGCCCGGCTTCACCGTGTCGAGAATGCCGCCGCAACCGAAGCCGATGACAGGCCGACCGGACGCATTGGCCTCGACCGGCACGATGCCGAAATCCTCTTCCGCCGTGAAGATCAGCGCACGGCACTCTGCATAGGCGCGGCGCAGCGCGCTGTAATCAAGGCGCCGGGCGAAACGGATATTCGGCATGGCGCGCGCGCGCATCGCGTCGAACATCTCGCCATCGCCGACCATGAGAAGCGGCTGACCGGTTTCGTTGAAGGCATCGACCGCGATGTCCGGCCGCTTGTAGCTGGTCATCTGGCCGACCCAGAGGAACTCCCCGCTGACGCTGTCCGACGGCCGGTAGCGTTCGACCGCCACCGGCGGATGAAGCACGGTCGACTCGCGCCCCCACGACCGGCGCACCCGCGCCTGGATGAAGCGCGAGTTGGCGAAGATATGGTCGATGCGCTGCGCCGAAACATGGTCCCAGTTGCGCATGGCGGGGAACAGCGCCGACATGGCCATGCGGCCGACAAAGCCGCGCTCGCTGCGATACTGGTGATAATGATCCCACAGATAGCGCATCGGGGAATGGCAATAGCAGATATGGGCGGCGGCGGGCGGGGCCAGCACGCCCTTTGCCGGGCCCGATTCGCTGCTGATCACGAGGTCGTAACCCGACAGGTCGATCTCCTCGAGCGCGAATGGCATGAGGGGCATATAGGCCTTGTACCGCTTCACCGCGCCGGGCAGCTGCTGGATGAAGGTCGTGCGGACATTGGCCGCGCGGATTTCGTCGGAAACGGCAGCGGGATTATAGACATGCGTAATGATGTCGGCCTGCGGAAAGAGATGCAGCAGCCGCTCAAGGACACGCTCGCCGCCACGCATTGTGACGAGCCAGTAGTGAATAATCGCGACGCGGGGCACGACGCGGCGGAAGTCATGCACAGGAATAGGCCGGTCAAGCATGGTAATAGCCCTTATACGTCGCGTAAAAGGCCGCAGCATCCCCCCGGGCGAATCGACTATGTTTCTTCATATCTATCATAGTAAGGGCGACACCGACAGCCGATTGTACCGGCTCGGGAAGTAATTCTATTGCGGAGACCAGGGCTTTTTCTGGCGTTTCGCGCCAGCGCGCCACTAATAAAATGTCGTCGGCCAGCGCCGCCAGTTCGCGCGTTTCGGCAACCGGCAGCACCGGCGCGCTGTCGAGCAGGATCATCTGATAATGCTGGCGCAGATGCGCGATGAGGTCGGCCATGCGCACAGGGTCGATCCGTGCATCGGCTTCCTCGCCAAAGGGCCGCATCGCGATGATCGCGCAGCCGAGATCGGGCGACGCCGCAATGGCGGACGCGATCGTCACGTCACCGCTCAGCACCTGCGCCAGACCGGGCGTCTTGGCGATTTCCCCCGTCTCGCCGAACTTGCGGGTGAACTCGCGGCGGATGGCGTCGCAGTCGAGCACGATGACCCGGTCGCCCGCGCGCGCCGCGCTCGCCGCAAGGCAGCTAGTCATCGTGGTCTTGCCTTCATGAGGCAGCGCGGAACTGACGAGCAGCACCCGGCCCGGCGCATCCTTGGCCCGGCGCTGGCGCAGCTTGGCCAATATGCCGCGAATCGCCTCGGCAAAGGCGCCGCGCGGGCTCGCCTTCAGCTCCTCCAGCGGCTCGCGGTTGCGCACGCCGATGGACTTAAGGTCGGGCAGACCGCCGAGATAGTCGGCACCGATACGCTTGCGCACATCCTCGCCGGTGGTGAGGCCGGTAAAGCTCAGTTCGGCGACCAGTGCCGCAACGAGCCCCGCACCCGTGCCAAGCAGGACGCCCAGGATGAGGAAGAGGGTGCGATTCGGGAAGCTCGCCGCCCCCGGCACCCGCGCCTCGGTGACGAGGCGGGAATCGGGCCGCTCGGCGCCGGAATCGGCTACCGCTTCCTTGTAGCGGTTGAGATAGCTCTCGTAGAGCGCCTGCGAGGCTTCAGCCCTGCGCTGCAGATCGCCGAGCCCGACCATGGCGCGGTTGTTCTGCGCCAGCGTGCCCTGCGCATTGCCGAGGCTGCCGGTCAGCGAGCGCAGACGTTCGCCCGATATCTGGGATTGCGCCCGCAGCCCCGCGATGATCCGGCCGATTTCCGCCGTCAGTTGCTGGTCGACATCGGCGAGCTGGTTCTTGATCTCGAGATAGTCGGGATTGCGCGGGCCGAGCGATCCGCCGACTTCCGCCAGACGCGCGGTCAGGTCGGCCCGCTTCAGGCGCAACGACTGGGTGACCGGCGAGTTCAGCGCCTCGCCAAACTCGCCCGAAAGCGACGCCTTGAGCTGGCTCAGCGCGGTGTTGAGCCGCGCCTGATCCTCGACCGACTGCGCGCGCGCGCTCGTCACCTCGCGATTATAGGCGGAAATCTCCTGCTCGGTCAGGCTCTGGCCGGACGTGCTGAGCAGGTTGTTGCTGATGCGATATTGCTGGAGGACGTTGAAATCCTCCTGCGCCTGCGCCTTCAGCACCGCCGTCCTTTCGCCCAGCAGCTTGACCGCCAGCGCATTTTCGCGCTGCTTCGCGGTGACCTGCCCCTCGGTAAAGAGCTGGGCGACCGCATTTGCGATCGCCGCCGCGCGCGTCGGATTCTGGTCGGTGAAGGTGATGGAAAGCGCATAGGCGGTCGCCACACGGTCGACAGAGAGCCCGCCCATCACCCGACCGACAATCGCCTGGCGCAGCTTGGCGCGCTGCTCGGCGGTGAGCGGGCGATCGCGGCCTTCGGGCTTGGCGCCCATCAGTTCGGCGAAAAAGCCCGGTTTCGGCCGGACCATCGCCTGCATGTCGGCGTCGCTCTCCAGGTGGAGATAGTCGACAACCCGCGTCGCCAGATCGCGGGAGGTCACGATCTCGACCTGCGTCTCCACGTCCGCTGAGGATCGCGCCTTGTCATCCGCGCTGGTGCTGCTGCCCGGCGTCACCTTCTTGGAAGGGTCGCTGAGCACGACGATCGCGGTCGCGCTATACTGGGAGGGCAGCCAGACCGCGAGCAGCGCCGCAAGGTCGAACACGATGATCGCGGTGTAGAAGAACAGGCGGAGCCGGCGACGGATCAGCGACGCCAGGGCGCCGAGGTCAAGCCGGTCGTACAGGCTATCCATCCGGTGCCGCGCGCCCAGCGCATCGCCCCCTCCGGCAACAAGATCGCCCGCCTGATTCACCCGACCTCCGAGCTCCCCGATTCGCTTCAACGGCCAAAGCGCAGCCTATCGCCGCAACGTCAGCGACAGGCCGGCCAAGTCGGTACAATAGTGCCTCACCGTGTCGATGACCTCGGCGTCCTTGCACTCCCAGCGGCCGTAGGCTCCGATTGCGACAATTCTATTAAATTTGAAGTTTGCGGAAATTTCGCCCGACGTTGCCAGCGCAGACCCCGCATCTTCGCGGAAAAACTGCCGTTTCCTGCCGAAGTCGGCGGTGAGAATCACATTGCGCAACAGCTCATAGTCGATCTGAACGCGGATGGACTCCCCGACGATTGTGCCCACTTCGGGGTTACCGCTGTTCTGCAGAGATCGGTTGAATGTCCCGGTCAGGCTGAGCAGTGCGGTCGGATACCAGCTTGCCGACACGTTATAAACAATACCGTTATAGTCCGCAAACCGGGAGTTCGTGTAGTGCTTCTGAAGATAGCCGACCGTTCCCTGCAATCGGAACATACCGAAATCGAGGCCAAGCGTGCCTCTTACGGATAGATTGTTGTTGGATCGCCCGTTGTCTTCCGCCGGTCTGGAATGATCGTAGCCAACGACTATGCCAACTGCGGCGATATCCGACGGGACGTAGGTCGCGGAAACGTCCGCTCCGAAAGATTCCGAGTCGCGAAACCGCTGGGACAGCCCCGCCACGTCGGAATAGGTGGTGTTCCGATGTGAGACGGACACACCGAGCTGAAACGGTGTGCTCGCATGGCGGAGCGATAGCGACTGGCCGAAATCATTGGCGAATGATGGCGCGATTCGGGACAGCGGCACGCCATTTTCGCCCTTTCGCTCGGCCCGGCGACTGGCATCGACCGACAGCGATACCGTCGCCTCGCCCAGATTGATGCGGCCACCGGCCTTCACGCCGAACTCGTCGGTGTTCTGAGTCGGAAACAGGAACCAGCGCGTGAAATCGCCATTGGCGGCGAGCGCGACACCGTCGATGCCCCAATCGGTGCGCAGCGTCAGCGCGGGCGACACGACGACGAAATTGTCGCGGGAGACGCCGGTCGCCTCGCCAAAGAGGTTACTGTCGTAGCCAAGCGTTACGCCGAGCTTGGGCTGCGCCACCATCGTGCCGACCGATACGCCCTCCGCATCATAAGCGGGCTGCGCGCGCCCCCCAGCCACATCCGGCCGATCGGGCAGCAGCCCCTGCGCGGCAGCCGGTGACAGGGAAACGGCCACCAGCCCCGTGGCGTAACAAGCCAGCCCTGATCTCAGCACCTTGCGCATGTCCGATCCTGTTCAGGCGCGCTGTGGCCCAGATGCGGTTAAGGCCACGTGTACCCTGCCCCTGCCGGCGGGCGATTCCCTTAGGCGAGGGCGCGGCGCGGGGCTATATAGCGCCGATATGCGGTCTGGCCAGCGCGAGGGTGGGAAAGTGGCGCGGCGCGCGATGTTGGCCGCGATCGTCGCGCTGCCGTGCATTTTGCTGTGGTGGCTGCTTGCGGCCCGCTCGTCCAACATCGCCGCGCTGCCGCCGCCGGGGCGGGGTGAACGGCCCGTGCGGATCGTCGCCTTCAACGCCTGGATCCACAATCGCGCGCCTGACCGGGCGGTCCGCTGGATCAGCGGGCAGCGCCCCGACATTCTGGTCCTGACGGAAGCTGCCGTGAACGGCCTCGTCATCGCGCGCGCTCTGGCCCCCATGCTGCCGCATCGCGTGACCTGCCGGTCCCGAAATGGCGTGAGCCCATCCTGCTCGACGATGATCCTGTCGCGCCTCCCCCCTGTGGCGGCGGCGGGGCTGGCGCGCGGCGATGCCGACAATCGCCGGGCGCTGTCGGCGGCATGGGCGCAGTTCGACTCGCCGCAGGGCCGGTTTTCCGTCGTTGCGCTCCACCTGTCGCACCCATGGCCGCCCGCGCTTCAGCCCCGCGAGGTCGATCTGCTCGCGCGCGCGATGGCGGGGCGCCGCGATGCGCGGCTCGTGGTGGCGGGCGATTTCAACGCGCCGGGCTGGTCCGCCACCATCCGCGATATTGCCGATCAACTCAGCCTCCGGCGCCTGCCGGACGCTGCCCCCACCTGGCCCGCCCCGCCAGCGGGGATCTGGCTGCCGACGATGCTCGCGATTGATCATGCGCTCGTGGGGCCGGGCTGGCGCGCGGCGCGGCTGACTCGCGGTCCGTCCATCGGCTCCGATCATTACCCCGTGGTAATAGACCTTGTGGCAGGGGGCGCCCGGCATGGCCGATGATCCGCCCATCTCGCGCGAATTCCGGCTGCTTGCTGGTATCATAGGCCCCGGCAGCCGTGGCTTTGAGTCTGCCGACCTGACCGATATCGACTGGGCGCTGTTCCTGAATCTCGCCGCTCGCCACCGGGTCACCCCGGCGGTCGCCGCCTCGCTGGAGCGCCATGCCGCCCGCCTGCCGCCCCCGATCGCCGAGGCGCTGCATGCCGCCGCCACCAGCGCCGCATTCGACGAGCTCGCACTGGCCGCGACCCTGCGCCGCATTCTCGCGGCCTTTTCCAGCGCGGCCATGCCGGTCGGCGTGCTGAAGGGCATTCCCCTGTCGCTCGATCTCCACGGCCGGCTCGGCCTGCGCATGAGCCGCGACATCGACCTGGTGGTCGCGCCCGAGTCGGTGACTGCGGCGCTGACGCTGCTCGCTTCGCAGGGCTTTGCGCCCCGTGCCGCGGTGAGTGAAAAATGGCTGCGGCGGCACAAGGATCTCGAGCTCGTCAACCCGACCACGCGCCAGATCGTCGAACTGCACTGGCGGCTGTTCGACAATCCGTATCTCCTGCCGATGGACGGGTCGCCGCAACTCGTCTGGCAGAGCTTTCCCTTTGGTCTCGACTGTCTGGTTCTGCCGGAGCGACTGAACCTGCTCTATCTCGCCGGGCACGGCGCGCAGCATGGCTGGTCAAGGCTCAAGTGGCTCGCCGATCTTGCCGCCCTCATCGACCGGATGGGATCGGCGGACCGAAACGCGCTCTACGCTGGCACGACGCTTGCGGAAGGCAGGCGCGCGCTCGCCCAGGCCCTGCTGCTGTGCGACGAACTGTTCGGGATGGCCGCGCCCCCCGCGGTAATCGAGGATGCCCGCCGCGACTGGCGCCTGCGCGCGCTGCGCCGGATCGCGCTCGTCAGCATGACGGCGGGCGGCGCGCGGGAGATGGAGTCGCTTCGCTTCGGCACCACGCGCAAAAATGTGAGCCACTATCTGCTCAACGCCTCGCCCGCCTATCTTGCGGAGGAACTGCGCTTTGACCTCGCCGATTTCTCGGCCGCCCCCGCCGGATCGCGATGGCGCTGGCTGGGGCCGCTGGGGCGGGTCGGCAACTGGATGCAGCGGCACCTGTCGCCGCGTTGACGGGGCGGACTCAGCCGTTCAGCAGCCGCGCCGCGTCGAGCGCGTGATAGGTGAGCACGCCGGTGCAGCCGGCGCGCCTGAACGCCATCAGCGTTTCCAGGACGAGCGCGTCCCGGTCGCCCGCGCCAGCCGCCGCCGCCGCCTCGATCATCGCATATTCGCCCGATACCTGATAGGCGAAGACCGGGATGGTGAAGGCGTCGCGCACCCGCGCAACCACGTCGAGATAAGGCAGGCCGGGCTTCACCATCACGCTGTCGGCGCCCTCCGCAATGTCGAGCGCGACCTCGCGCAGCGCCTCGGTGCCGTTCGCCGGGTCCATCTGATAGCTTTTCTTGTCGCCCTTCAGCAGGCCGCCCGAGCCGACCGCGTCGCGGAATGGGCCATAGAAGGCGCTCGCATATTTGGCGGCATAGGCCATGATCTGCACATTGGCATGGCCGTCCGCCTCCAGCGCATCGCGTATGGCGCCGATCCGCCCGTCCATCATGTCGCTCGGCGCGATGATGTCAGCGCCCGCCGCCGCCTGGTTGAGCGCCTGCCCCACCAGCATGTCGACCGTCGCATCGTTGGTCACATAGCCGGCCTCGTCGATCAGCCCGTCCTGCCCGTGCGCCGTATAGGGATCGAGCGCCACGTCGGTCAGGATGCCGATCTCGACACCCGCGTCACGGATGGCGCGAATCGCCGTGCACATGAGATTGTCGGGGTTGAGCGCCTCCGCGCCGTCGTCGCTGCGTCGCTCGGCGGGCGTATTGGGAAACAGGGCAACGCAGGGGATGCCCTCGCCCGCCGCCAGGCGCGCCTGGGCGACGATGCCGTCGACCGACCAGCGCGAGACACCGGGCAGGCTGCCGATCGGCTGCTCGACCCCTGCCCCCTCGGTGACGAACAGCGGCCAGATGAGGTCGGCGGGCGACAGGCGATGTTCGGCATGGAGCGCGCGGCTCCATGCGAAGGCGCGGGTCCGGCGCAGGCGCAACGCGGGATAGGCGGATGTCATGCCACCCTATTAGGCGGCGCGCCGTGCCCGATCAACCGAGCGAGACGGGGTGGAGCATCGCCCAGGCCGGGAGCAGCAGCGCGATGCCTGCGGACAGGCCGCACAGCACATAGCCCGCATAGACCAGCGCCGGCGCGTGCGCGCGTCCCTGTCGCCGGTTGCGGGACGCCGCATTGAGCACGAACATCAACAGCATTCCGTAGAAAAGACCCGCCGCCTCAAGCATTGCCCGATTCCCTCACCGCTTCGACCCCTGATAGCCGAACATGCTTGACCAGCCCTTACCAGTCCATGCGGCGCTGCGGTAAAGGCCGCCCAAAATGCGATGGTCAGTGCGTCAGCAGGGGCGCGATCAGGCGGGATTGCGGGAGCGCCTCCATCGCTGCGGTCGCGCGGACGCGCAGCGCCGCGCGCGCCGCCTCGTCCGCGAGCAGGTCGAGGCAAGCCTGAACGATCCCGTCGAACGGCACCGCGCAGACGGCGTTGCGATAGGCAGGCTCGATCACCGTCGTGTCGTTGACCTCGGCCACCACCGCGCAGCCGTTGATCAGGAGGTAGAATACGCGCACCACCTCGAACAGATGCACATCGGCGCGGTGGACGTTGAGGACGATCCTCGAACGCGCGATGACCGCGTCCCGCTCCGCCCCATAGACGCCGAACATCCGCTCGACACGCGCGCCCGCCGCCTCGATCGCGTCGAGAACCTCGTCCCGGCGCGCGCTCGGCGAGCCATAGAACAGCACGTCGATGTCCTGCCGGGCCGCGGGCGCTATCCGCCGCAGGCCGGGATGCCCGCCAATGGGCAGCAGCCGCACCGGCATGGCGGTGCGCTCGCGCAGGAGGGGGATGTTGCCCGCGCTATAGTCCCAGCATTCGAACCGGCCCACCCAGGCGAACAGCCTGTCCTGCCAGCCTGACGCCGTCTCCGCGACCTGCTCGGTGTTGAGGACGATGGTATCGGGGCGGAACCGCGCCATCATCCCTTCCTCGAGCAGGTGGCAGCCGAGCAGGATCGTGCGCGCGTCCGGGTCGATATGGTTGGCATGGACATCGGCCGCCAGGCCAAGATCGCGCAGGCCGAGGCAGATCAGCGCCGCCAGCTCGTCGAACGCGGCCACATGGGGATAGCCGGGTGGACGAACCACGCAAAGGGCATAGCGATCACGGCTCATGTCCCCACTCCTCCCGTCCGCCCGCGCTGTGTGCATGGCCATCGGCCGAGTCAAGCCGTCCGTCCGCTATCCGCGCTGTTCAAGCCGCCGGGCGATTGCTATCCGCCGCCATCATGGCCTCAGACTTTCGCGACCCGTTCGACAGCATCACCGATCATCCCTTCGATCAGGCGCTCAGCGAACGCTATCTCGTCTACGCCCTCTCGACGATCACCGCGCGCTCGCTCCCGGACCTGCGGGACGGGTTGAAGCCGGTGCATCGCCGCCTGCTCTGGGCAATGCGCCTTCTCAAGCTGGAGCCGAGCGGCGCCAACCCGGACATTCTCGCGAGCGATCCGACCCGCAACGCCACCCCGCACAAGAAATGCGCGCGCGTCGTCGGCGACGTGATCGGCAAATATCACCCCCATGGCGACGCATCCGTCTATGACGCGATGGTCCGCCTCGCACAGGATTTTTCGCTCCGAACCACACTCGTCGACGGTCAGGGCAATTTCGGCAATATCGATGGCGATAACGCGGCGGCGATGCGCTATACCGAGGCGCGGCTGACCCAGGCCGCCGCCGATCTCATGGACGGGCTCGACGAGGCCACCGTCGATTTCCGGCCGACCTATAATGGCGAGGAAGAGGAGCCGGAGATCTTCCCCGGCCTGTTCCCCAACCTCCTCGCCAATGGCGCGAGCGGCATCGCGGTCGGCATGGCGACGAGCATCCCGCCGCACAATGTCGCCGAGATCATCGACGCCGCCACCCTCCTCATCGACCAGCCGGACGCGCCGGACGCCGCGCTGACCGCGATCGTGCGCGGGCCGGACTTTCCGACCGGCGGCATCCTCGTCGACAGTCCGGCCGCAATCGCCGAGGCCTATGTGAGCGGGCGGGGCGGCTTTCGCCTTCGCGCGCGCTGGCACCGCGAGGACGAGGGGCGTGGCACCTGGGTCGCGGTGATCGACGAGATCCCCTTTCAGGTGCAGAAGGGCAAGCTCATCGAGCAGATCGCCCAGCTCGTCACGGACAAGAAGCTGCCGATTCTGGCAGACGTGCGCGACGAATCGGACGCACAGATCCGCATCGTGCTGGAACCGCGCGCCCGCACCGTCGATCCCGACATGCTGATGTCCAGCCTGTTCCGGCTCACCGATCTCGAAACCCGCTTTCCGCTCAACCTCAACGTGCTGGACGCCAGCCGCACGCCGCGCGTCCTCGGCCTGAAAGCCGTGCTGACGCAGTGGCTCGCCCACCAGATCGAGATACTGCTCCGCCGCACCCGCCACCGCCTCGCCAAGATCGCCGACCGGCTGGAGCTGCTCGACGGCTACATCATCGCCTATCTCAACCTCGACCGGGTGATCGCGATCATCCGCGCGGAGGATGAACCCAAGCCGGTGCTGATGGCCGAGTTTGCCCTCACCGACCGGCAGGCCGAGGCGATCCTGAACATGCGCCTCAGGAGCCTGCGCAAGCTTGAGGAGATGGAGCTGCGCCGCGAACGCGACGCGCTGCTCAAGGAGCAGGCCGAGCTGGAGAAGCTGGTCGACAGCCCCGCCCGCCAGCGGACGCGGCTCAAGCGCGACCTTGATACCCTGCGCAAACGCTACGGGCCGGACACCGCGATCGGCCGCCGCCGCACGCTGATCGAGGAAGCCTCGCCGACGCGAGAGATTCCGCTCGAGGCGATGATCGAGCGCGAGCCGATTACCGTCATCCTGTCCCAGCGCGGCTGGATTCGCGCGATGAAGGGCCATGGGGACCTGACGGCAGCGGAGGCGCTGAAGTTCAAGGAGGGCGACGGCCCCGCGCACGCCTTCCATGCGCAGACAACCGACAAGCTGTTGCTGATGGGCTCCGATGGCCGGGCCTTTACCCTTGCCGCCGACAAATTGCCGGGAGGGCGCGGCTTTGGCGAGCCGGTGCGGCTCGCCATCGACCTCGCAGACGATGTGGCGATCGTCGCGCTGCTGGTCGCGAGGCCAGGCGGCAGGCTGCTGCTCGCCTCCGACGACGGACGTGGTTTCGTTGCCGAAACGGAGCAGATTCTGGCCGAAACACGCAAGGGCCGTCAGCTCGTCAACCTGAAGAGCGGCGCGGCCCTGCGCGTCGTCCGCCCCATATCGCCGGGCGCAGACAGCATCGCGGTCGTCGGCGACAATCGCAAACTGCTCGTTTTTCCTTTGAGCGAGCTACCGGTGATGGCGCGCGGCGCCGGGGTGCAGCTCCAACGCTATCGCGATGGCGGCCTGTCGGACGCCCTGCCCTTCACGCTTGCCGAGGGGCTGAGCTGGGCAATGGGCGGGGAGAGCGGGCGCACCCGGACCGAGACCGATCTGCTGCCCTGGCGCACCGCGCGCGGCGCCTCGGGCCGTATGCCGCCCCAGGGCTTCCCGCGCAGCAACCGGTTCGACTGAGGCGGCGGTGTGGGCGGGACTGGACTGATCGAATTCGGTTTAGTCTAAGTTTACTACCTTTCGGATAGACCGGGCGTATGACCGCTCGCCGCATAAGACTGGATCGACCGTCGCGCCCAACGCCCCGCCTGCTCGCGGCCGGAATCGGCGCGGGCGATCGCGCCCGGCTGGCCACGCTGATCAACGCGATGCCCTTTCCGGCGGCGATCTTTGCGCAGCTCGGCGACAAGCCCGAAGCGATCGCCAGCAACGCCGCGTTCAAGGACTATGACGTGCACCGCCTCGGCGACAATACGACTGGTATGGACGAGCCGCGCCGCGAACTGATCCGGCAGATCGGCAGCATCATTGCGGGTGAGCGGGACGAATGCCAGTGCAGCATCTCCTGCGCCAGCGCCCTTGGCACCCGGAGCTTCCGCACCTCGCTCGGCCGGATTGCGCCGGTCGGACCGCTCCCCGCGATGGCGCTGTTCACGGCCGTCGAGAATACCGACGAGCGCCGGGTCGAAAGCGTTCTGCGCCGTGAACTGCTGACCGACATGCTGACCACCCTGCCCAACCGCGCCGGGTTTCTGGAGGAGGTTGAAAAGACAGGCGAACAGCATGGGGTCGGCGGCGCGATCATCGCGGTCGACCTTGTCAGGTTCAGCCGCATCAACGAATCGCTGGGTCCGATGGCGGGCGATGAGATCATCATCACCGTCGCGCGGCGGATTAAGTCGATCCTGCGCGCTGGCGATCTGATCGGCCGCATCGGCGGTAATGAGTTTGCTATTCATTCGGCCTCCGCCCTGACCCCCGAGAGCGCGCGCAACATCGCCGCGCGCGTACGTCAGGCCCTGTCCGCCCCGATCAAGACCGGCAACCATCTGATCAACATCGAAGGTGCGGTGGGATGCGCGGTCGCGGCGCCGGGCGAGGTCGAGACGGAGGAGCTTTTTCGCCGGGCTCAGGCTGCCGTGCGCCGCGCGAAGACCAGCGGCACCTTCGAAATCTATCGCCAGCAGACACTGGTCGAGGCGCAGGCGCAGTTCCATATCGAAAACCGGCTGCGCGACGCCATCGCCAACGAGCGGCTCCATCTCGCCTTCCAGCCGTTCGTCTCGCTGTCCAGCGGAGACGTGGTCGGCTTTGAGGCGCTTGCCCGCTGGACTGATCCCGAATTGGGCAACGTCTCGCCGGTCAAGTTCATTCCCGTGGCAGAGGAATCGGGGCTGATTGTTTCGCTGGGTCGCTGGGCCCTGGCCGAATCGACCAGAATTCTCGCGGACTGGGACGGACAGTTCGGTGCTGAGGTGCCCGTCACGCTCAACGTCAACGTCTCGCCCGTCCAGATGACGCGCGACGATGTGCCTGCCGCCGTCGAGGAGGCGCTGCACGCGGCCGGCATTGATGGACGGCGCCTGACCATCGAACTTACCGAAAGCGCCATCATCGCCGACGTTAACAAAACCCGCGCGTTGCTCGCCGCACTGAAAGCGATGCACCTGTCGATCGCGATGGACGATTTCGGCACCGGCTTTTCCAACCTCGCCAATCTCCAGACGCTCCCCATCGACGTGCTCAAGATCGACCGCAGTTTCATCGCCGGCATGACCAGCGACCGCGACAAGGTGGCGATCGTTCGCGCCATACTCTCGCTGGCGGGCGCGCTGGGTATGCGCACGGTGGCCGAGGGCATCGAGACGGCCGAAGTCGGGCAGGCTCTGGCTGAACTGGGATGCGACCGGGGGCAGGGCTATTATTATGCCAAACCGATGACGCCGGAGGCCGCCTTCGCCTTCTGGCGCGAGCGTCATGGGCGCAGCAGCTGATCCGCCTGCCCTAAGAGCACCTCGCGCGGCGGATAGCCCGCCGCGATCCAGGCCTCCTCCAGCGCCTTCAACGCCTTCGCGACGGCAGGCCCGGGCGCCAGCCCGCGCGCGATGAGGTCGCCGCCCGAAACAGGCAGACGCGGCGGTGTCCAGCCGTCGAGCAGCACGGCATCGCCCGGCGCAAGCGCGCGCCCCAGCGCGATACGGTCAAGCGCCGCGCGCGGCCCCAGCCGATAGGCGAGGGCGCGCACGTCGCCCGTCACCGCATCGCCCAGCGCCGCCGCGATACGTCCCCGCGCCTTGTTCGACAGCTTGAGCCGGGCGGCGACCCGGTCCGCCATCGGTCCATCCTGAGGCAGTAGCGCCATCAGCCGCAACAGCCCGTCCGGCGCCTCGCCCATGGCCTCTTCCCGCACAAGCAGCGCCGCCACGCGGTCAACGCCCGCCGCCTCGACCTCCGGCAGCACGGGCATGAAAATGCCGCCATCGACCATCAGGCGGAGAGCAGCAACCGGATCGGCGACGGACAGCAGCTTCAGCAGTTCGTCGGCGATCCGCTCGCGCGACAGGGCCTTGAGGCTCGGCGCCTTGTCGACGCAGGCGGCATAGTCGGCATCGCTCGTTCCCGCCTGGCCGAAGCGGGCAAGGAAACGGAAATAGCGCAGGATACGCAGGTGATCCTCGTCGATCCGCGCGCGCGCATCGCCGATGAAACGCAGGCGCCGCGCGGCAAGGTCCGCCCGCCCCCCGAAATAGTCGTGGATGCGTCCGCTCGCAGGCTCGGCGTAGAGCGCGTTCATCGTGAAGTCGCGCCGGGCCGCGTCTTCCCGCCAGTCGGTCGCGAAGGCGACCGTCGCGCGCCGCCCGTCGGTCGAAACGTCGTGGCGCAACGTGGTGATTTCGACCGGACCAAATCGGGTGAGCGCGGTCACCGTGCCATGGCTGAGCCCGGTCGGCGCGCAACCGATGCCGGCTGCGGCCAGACGGCGCATGACCTCCTCCGGCGCGTGGCGTGTCGCCATGTCGACATCCTTGACGGGCAGACCGAGAAGGCTGTCGCGCACCGCGCCGCCGACGAAGCGGGCCTCCTCCCCCTCTCCGGCGGGGTCGATCACCACGCACAGCGCCGCCAGCGCGTCCGACTGGCGCCACGCCGCCTGCGGGAGATGCTCGGGCAGGGCTTTGCTCATGGCGAACCATAGCCTATCGCGGCGACTTTGGCGGGGTCGAGCCGGTGCGACAGATTGGCAAGGATTGCCGCGGTCACCCCCCAGATGCGCCGCTCCTCCCACCAGATTTCATGATATTCGCGCAGGCGTCCTTCCCACTCGACCTGCTTGCGCGCCCGTCGCGCCGGGTCGAGCGCATAGGCGAGCGGCACCTCGAATATGGCATCGACCTCGCCCGGCCTGGGCGCAAGCGGCAGGTCAGGCGGGATCACCGCCAGCACGGGCACGATGGCAAAGCCGGTGCGGGTCAGGAAATTGTCGGTCATGCCGACCACCTCGACCTGTTCGGGCGGCAGCGCGATTTCCTCCCACGCCTCGCGCAGAGCCGCCGCGACCGCGTCGGCGTCGTCGGGGTCGACCCTGCCGCCGGGCAGCGCAACCTGCCCGGCATGTTTGCGCAGGGTCGCGGCGCGCTGCGTGAGGATCAGGCCGGGTTGCGGCCGGTCGGTCACCGGCACGAGCACGGCGGATGGCGCATGATCGTTCCCGTCCGCGGTGATCGGGTCGCCAGCCAATATGGCGCCATGCGCGCGCCCATGCCCCTCCGCCAGCAGCGCGCCCAGCCGTTCAGCCAGGCGCATCGCCGTCCCCGTCAGCCGTCAGCGCAAAGAACCGGCCATGACTCCACACGCCAGGCGGGTCGGCCCCCTCGTCGATCGCGATGGCGGCCAGTTCATAATAGACCGGGCGCGCGATACGGGCCTCAAGCCGCGACCGGACATCGACATAGGGCCGGGGTCCGTCAGCCCCTTCCCGCAGGATCAGCGGATGGTCGGCATCAAGCAGCACGATGTCGCCGGTGTTGAGCGCAAAGGCGATGCGCCGCTCTCGTCCCGCCCCTTCGCTTTGCAGCGTGGTGGCGATGAAGGGCGCGTCCTCGACCTCGATGTCGAGCTTTTCCGCCGGTGTCACCAGCACATGACGGCCATCGGGCTCGCGCCGGAGCACGGTCGAGAACAGCCGCACCATTTCCGCGCGCCCTATCGGGCTGCCCCGATAGAACCAGGTGCCATCGCGATCGATTCGCATGTCGCTATGGCCGCAGCGGGTCGGCTGCCACTGGTCAACGGGCGGGAGCTTTTGCGCCGCGACGAGCCGCGCGGCATCGGCCAGCGTCAGCGCGGCAAGATCGGGGGGCGGGTCCATCGGCATGACCCCCGGGATAGGCCGGGGGCGTCCGGGGGTAAAGCCTCAACCCGGCCGGCGCGGCCCCAGCATCCCGGCGACCGGCAAAGCGCCGCCATCCGGCGCGGGCCGCGCGAGAAGGCGCGCCGGGTCGACCGGGCCGGGGGTGCGCCATGCGCCCGTGCCATCCGCCGAAAATCCCCAGCGCCCATAATAAGGCGCATCGCCGATCATCATCAGCGGCTGATCGGCTGCGGCGCCGGAAATCGCCGCGATCAGCCCGTCCATGAGCGCGAGGCCGATCCCGCCGCGCTGACGCGCGGGCAGGACCGCGACAGGTCCGACCATGATGAGGGGCGTCTGTGCGCCCTCGCCTTCGAGCAGCGACACGGGCCAGCTCTGCACGAGGCCGACAAGCCTCCCGCCGTCCGCTTCGTCCAACGCCGCGAAGCTGAGGTTCGTCAGCCACGCCATGCCACGGCGGATCGCATAGGCCGTGCGGCCGAACCTGTCCGTGCCGAACGCCGCATCGAGCAGCCGGTCGGCCGTCCCGAAGTCCTGCATCGCCAGCGGTTCCAGCCGTATCACGTCTTGCCGATCCCTTCTCAACCGGGCAATAGGGGCGCCTTGCCCCGGCCCCGGAGCGGCGCGATGTAGCGGCTCGGCGTGAAATGGAAAGCGATTAGATGAACGCACTGGGGGACGGCCTCCCCTTCCCGTCCAGCGGGGAGGATACACTCACCCTCGACATCGAGGACATCGACGTGGACGTGCTGACCGGCATCTATTCGGAGGAAACCCACCTCCCGCAGCCGCTGCGCATCAGCATCCGCGCACTCATGCGGGCGCCGGACCTGTTCACGCCGGACACGCCGCTGTCGGCGTCGAAAAACTACATGGACCTGAAGCACGCCGCGACCACGGCGCTTCCGGCTGGCCGCCATTTCACGCTGATCGAGGCGGTGGCGGACCACATCATCGAGACGCTGTTCCTGCAGGACGCGCGTCTGCGCCATGTCAGCGTCCGCATCATCAAGCTACTGCTTACCGAGCGGTCGGAGCGGATCGGCATCACGCTCGCCCGCTGGCGCCGATGACATGACCGGCGCGGCTTCGCCCGGCGCCGTTGACGTCGCAATCGTCGGCGGCGGGCTGGCGGGAGGACTGATCGCGCTGGCGCTCGCCAGACGGCGACCCGAAATCCGCGTGGCGCTGATCGAGGCGGGGCCGACGTGCGGCGGCAATCACATCTGGTCCTTCTTCACGGGCGACGTTGCCGAGCGGGATCGCTGGCTGGTCGCGCCCCTCGTCTGCCATGGCTGGCCGGACCATGAAGTCCGCTTCGAAGGCTACGCGCGCACCCTGCCCGCAGCCTATCACAGTATCGAGAGCAGCCGCCTCGACGCGCTGCTGCGCCAGGCCCTGCCGCCCGAGCGGCTGGTGACCGGCATGGCCGCCGAAATTCTCTCGCCCACCTGCCTTCGCCTTGCCGACGGGCAGGAGATGACTGCGGGCGCCATCATCGACTCGCGGGGTGCAGGCGACATGACCGCGCTTGACCTCGGCTGGCAGAAATTCGTCGGTCAGACCCTGGCGCTCCACGCGCCGCACGGCCTTGCGCGGCCCATCATCATGGATGCGCGCGTCGACCAGCGCGACGGCTACCGCTTCGTCTATGTGCTGCCGACCGGCCCCTGCACGGTGTTCGTGGAAGATACCTATTACAGCACCGATCCGGCGCTCGACGTGCCGATGCTGGAGCGACGCATCGCCGACTATGCCGCCGGACAGGGGTGGCAGGTCGCGGCGGTCACGCATCGGGAGACGGGGGTTCTGCCGGTGTGCATGGGCGGCGACATGGATCGTTATTGGCTGGCGGGCGGAGACGGCATCGCCAAGGCGGGAATGCGCGGCGGATTCTTCCACGCCATGACCGGCTATTCCCTGCCCGACGCGGTGCGGATCGCGGCGATGATCGCGGCCATGCCGGATCTGACAGGGTCGGCGCTGCCGCGGACGCTGCGCCGGGCCGCGAGCGCGCACTGGCGCGATCAGGCCTTCTACCGGATGCTGGCCACCCTCCTGTTTCGCGCGGCCGAACCGGCGGAACGCCACCGCATCCTTGCGCGCTTCTATCGCCTGCCCGTCCCCCTCATCGAACGGTTTTACGCGGGGGCCTCGACCCGTTATGACAGGCTGCGCGTGTTGGCCGGGCGGCCTCCCGTGCCGGTCGCGCGCGCCATCGCCGCATTGGGAGCAAGACAAGGGTGAAGCAGGCTGTCATCATCGGCGCGGGATTTGGCGGCCTCGCGCTCGGCATCCGGCTCCAGTCGTCAGGCATAGCCACCACCATATTGGAGGCGCGCGACCGGCCGGGCGGGCGCGCCTATGTCTGGCACCGCGAGGGCCATGTGTTCGACGCCGGGCCGACCGTCATCACCGATCCCGACTGCCTCGCCCAGCTCTGGCGGCTATCGGGACACGACATGGCGCAGGACGTGACGCTGATGCCGGTCATGCCCTTCTACCGGCTCAACTGGCCGGACGGCACCAATTTCGATTACAGCAATGACGAGACGGGCCTGCGCGGCGAAATCGCCAAGCTCAACCCGGCCGATGTCGAAGGCTATGCGCGCTTCCTGCAATATTCCGCAGGCGTTTACCGCGAAGGCTATGAGAAGCTCGGCCATGTCGCCTTTCTCGACTTTGCCAGCATGGTCCGCGCCGCGCCCGCCCTCGCCAAATATCAGGCCTGGAGATCGGTTCACTCAGTCGTCTCGGGCTTTGTGAAGAACGAGAAGCTGCGCGAGGCGCTGTCCTTCCACACGCTGCTGGTCGGCGGCAACCCGATGACGACGAGCGCCATCTATGCGCTTATCCACAAGCTCGAGAAGGATGGGGGCGTCTGGTTCGCGAAAGGCGGCACCAATGCCCTCATCAGCGGCATGGTGCGCCATTTCGAGCGCATGGGCGGCCGCCTGCGCCTCGGCGATCCGGTCCAAACGATCGAGACGGTCGGCGACCGGGTGACGGGCGTGACCACGGTGAAGGGCTTTCGCGCGGAGGCGGACGCGGTGGCGAGCAATGCCGACCTCGTCCACCTCTATGGCACGCTGCTCGGCCATCACCGGCGTGGCGCGCGGGAGGGCGCCCGGTTGGCGGCGAAGCGTTGGTCGCCGAGCCTTTTCGTGCTCCATTTCGGCGTGCAGGGGACGTGGCCGGGCATCCCCCACCACATGATCCTGTTCGGCCCGCGCTACGGCGGCCTCCTCAAGGACATCTACGATCATGGCGTGCTGCCGGAGGATTTCTCGCTCTACCTCCATCACCCGACCGTCACCGACCCGAGCATGGCGCCGGAAGGGCACTCGACCTTCTACGCGCTCGCCCCGGTGCCCCATCTCGGCAAGCTGCCGATCGACTGGGCGGAGGCCGGGCCGATCCTCGCGAAACGCATCATCGCGGAGATCGAGCGGCGCCTGATCCCGGATCTCGCCCAGCGGATCACCGTCCAGTTCCACTATACCCCGCGCGATTTCGCGCAGGATCTCGGCGCGCAGCACGGCAGCGCCTTCAGCCTCGAGCCGCTGCTGACGCAGAGCGCCTGGCTGCGCGCGCACAACCGCGACGACATCATCTCCAACCTCTACCTCGTTGGCGCGGGCACCCATCCGGGCGCCGGCATCCCCGGCGTCGTCGGCAGCGCCAAAGCCACCGCCGCACTCATGACCGCCG
This sequence comes from uncultured Sphingobium sp., assembly GCA_964529225.1. Taxonomy (GTDB): domain Bacteria; phylum Pseudomonadota; class Alphaproteobacteria; order Sphingomonadales; family Sphingomonadaceae; genus Sphingobium. The sequence continues at coordinate 6,312 of CAZGVX010000004.1, read as the reverse complement.
ATCTGGCATGAGCGCGTTCCGCCGCCTCGCCATCTATTGCGGGTCGGCGAGCCCGGCGGACGGGCGCTATCTCGATCTCGCGGCCGCGGTGGGCCGGGAACTGGCCGGACAGGGCATCGGCATCGTCTATGGCGGCGGGCGGCGCGGCCTGATGGGCGCGATGGCGGATGCGGCGCTTGCGGCAGGCGGCGAGGTGATCGGCGTCATTCCGGAGGCGCTCAAACATGCCGAACTTGCCCATCCCGGCCTAGCGACGCTCGAAATCGTGCCCGACATGCACACGCGCAAGGCGCGCTTCACGGACCTGTCGGACGGGTTCGTGACCCTGCCGGGCGGCGTCGGCACCATGGATGAGCTGTGGGAGGCGATGAGCTGGGCGCAGCTTGGCTATCACGCCAAACCCGTCGGCCTGCTCAACGCCTTCGGCTTCTACGATGCGCTGCTCGCGTTCAACCGGCAGATGATTTCGGTCGGTTTCATCCGGCCCGCCCATGCCGGGCTGCTGATCCATGCCGATACGCTCGGCGGTCTGCTCGATGCCATGGCGAGCGCCGTGCCGCACCGCCCCTTGCTCCAGATGGGCCGGGATGATCTGTGACGGCCCGTTCCCGCGCTGAGCTCGTCGCGTTCGCGGCTGACAGCATCGCGCGCGGATCGAAGAGCTTCCGCGCCGCCTCCCGCCTGTTCGACCGCGAAACGCGCGAGCGCGCCTGGCTGCTCTACGCCTGGTGCCGCGCCGCCGACGACATTGTCGACGGGCAGGACCATGGCGGACGCATGGCGCCGGTCGCCGATCCGGCGCGGCGACTGGCCGAGGTGGAGGCGCTGACAGCAGCGGCGCTGGCTGGCGCGCCGGTCGACGATCCCGCCTTTCAGTGCCTCGCGCTGGTCACCGCCGAATGCGCCCTGCCCCATGGCTTCGTCGAGGATGTGATCGCGGGCTTTGCCCTGGATGCGGGCGGATGGCGTCCCGAAACCGCCGATGACCTGCTGGCCTATTGCTATCATGTCGCGGGTGCGGTCGGCTGCCTGATGGCCATCGTCATGGGCGTCTCACCGACGGACGAGGCCCTCATCGACCGCGCCTCTGACCTCGGCCTTGCGTTTCAGCTCGCCAATATCGCCCGCGATGTCGCGGAGGATGCGGCGGCCGGGCGCTGCTATCTGCCCGGCGCGTGGCTTACGGAGGTGGGCGTCGCGCGGGAGGACGCGGGGAAGCCCGCGCATCGTGAGGCCATTGCTCGCCTGACCGGCAGGCTGGCGGCGATGGCAAGCCACTATGAGGCGAGCGCGCGGGCGGGGGCGGCGCGCTTGCCGCTGCGCTCGGCCTGGGCGGTGCTTGCGGCGGCAGGCATCTATGGCGCGATCGGCCGCAAGGTTGCCCGGTCCGGGGTCGCCGCGCTTGATCGGCGCGTCTCGACGGGCAAGCTCGCAAAGCTCGGCTGGTTCTTGCGGGCAGGCGGGCAGAGCCTGCTCAGGACGGCGCTCTACCCCGATGCACCGCGCGATCCGGCGCTGTGGGTGCGACCGGGCCGCTAACGCCGCGCGCCGAACAGCGCCGTGCCGACGCGGACATGGGTCGCGCCGAGCATCACCGCCGTTTCATAATCGCCGGACATGCCCATGCTGAGCCCAGGCAGGCCATGGTCGCGCGCCAGCTTGGCCAGCAAGGCGAAATAGGGCGCCGGTTCGAGATCGGCGGGCGGCACGCACATGAGGCCAGCGACCGGCAGGTCCGCCGCCCGCGCCTCCGCCAGCAAAGCGGGCAGATCGGCAATCGCACAGCCGCCCTTCTGCGCCTCCTCGCCGATATTCACCTGCACGAAGCAGTCGGGCCGCCGCCCCGCGCTGTCCATGGCCCTCGCGAGCGCCGCCACCAGCGACGCACGGTCGAGGCCGTGGATCGCATGGCACAGGCGGACCGCCTCCTCCGCCTTGTTCGACTGAAGCTGCCCGACCATGTGCAGGCGGACATCGGGATGGCGCTCCATCAGGGCGGGCCACTTGACCAGCGCCTCCTGCACGCGATTCTCGCCAAAGGCGCGCTGTCCCGCCGCGATCAGCGGGAGGATGTCGGCCTCGGCCTTGGTCTTCGACACGGCGATCAGCGTCACCGATCCGGCGGCGCGCCCCGCAATCGCGGCCTGGCGCGCGATCGTATCGCGCACGGCGGCGAGGCGCATCGCCGCGTCCTGCTCTATGGTCTCGGTCATCGGCGCCGCTATAGAGGCCCGATGCGTGCCCTGCCAATGCTCTGGCTGCTCACCGACGAGCGGATCGACACCCCGAGCCTGCTGCGCGCGGCCGGACGACTGCCGCGCGGCAGCGGCATCATCCTGCGGCACTATCGGACGCCGGAGGCGGAGCGACGCGCCCTGTTCGACAGGTTACGGCAAGTTGCGCGGCGCAACTGCCTCATGCTGCTGCTGGCGGGGACGGTCGGGCAGGCGCTGCGCTGGGGGGCGGATGGCGCGCATGGCCGCGCCGCCACAAGAGCACCCGTGCCGCGCGGCTTTGTCCGCAGCGCGCCCGTGCATGACATGGCCGAGCTGCGCGAGGCGGCGCGGGGAGGCGCGAACATTGTTTTCGTCTCACCGCTGTTCGCCACCCGCTCGCATCCGGGTGCGGCGGCACTGGGCGCCTTCCGCTTCGCCGCGCTCGCTCGCGCGGCGCCGATGCCGGTCATGGCGCTGGGCGGTGTCGGATCGCGTCACCGCCAACTGATCCGCCGCCTTGGCGCGTCAGGCCATGGGGCGATTGATTCGCTTACGCGGCGTCAGAACTTGAACGACGTGCCGACGTAGACGGCCTGGCTGTCCTGCGCATCGTCGGTGATCGGGCCAAGCCGATACTGGCTGCCCTTGTAGCGCACACCAGCCGTGACCGCGAGGTTGCGGGTCAGCGCATAGCTGCTCGCCAGATCCACGGCATAGCCATTGTCGGTGACAAGCGGCAGCGACCCCGCACCGCCCTTGCCGGGCTCAAGCGCCACGCTGGTGGACAGCCGCTTGGGCTTTTCGAGCGAGAAGCTCTTCGGCAGCACGAGGGCCGACGCTGGCACCAGCGGCTCCGCCGCTTCCGGCACGCTGCCCGCCACCTCCGTCATGAACCGGTTGAGCCCGCGCGCCGAGCCGAGATTATAGGCGACCGGCCCCAGGCCAAGCGCATTGGCGGCATTGCCCGAGCGTCCGCCACGCAGGCGCTCGTCGCTGGGCGCACGAACAACGATGGTGATCGAACGGCCGCTCAGCGCGCCCACCGTCGGTGTGAAGCGGAAGCCGTGGCTGCGCGCCCCAGCGGCCGCGCTCGCATAGGCGCGGGCAAGACGCTGATCGCTGGTGACGGGGGTGAAGGAGCCGATGCTGCCCAGCGCCGACAGCGACACGACCGCCTCCGCCCCGGACAGTGCGAGTCCGGCGCGGCCGAGAGCGGGCGACAGGGCAAGCGACAGCGCCGCGCCCAGTCCCACGATCCCGATCAGTTGGCGACCCCTGCCAGCCACTTGAATGCTTTCCCCTTTTCGTCGGGACTCGAGTCCCGAAGCCTTCCAACCCCTATAACGCAGTCCGCCGCCAGCCGCTACCGGCTTGGCAAGCAGAATGGGCATCGCAGGGCAAGATTGCCGGCAGCCTGTTGCCCCGAACGCACAGGCCCGGCGGCTATCCCGCTTGTGCGGCGCGCACTCTGCCCTATACAGGCGAAGCTGACCTATACGCCATTTGCAGGATCGCGTTCCGCATGACCGCTCACCACCCCTCGCTTTTCCGTTCCCTCGCCGCGGCCCTGACGGCGGGCGCGGCCCTCTTTGCGCTGTCGGCCTGCGGCGGCGGCAACAAGCGGCCAAAGGCCGATATCGCCGCGGCGAAAGTGACCACCATCGGCGTCAATGCCTATCTGTGGCGCGCGTCGCTGGACGTGCTCGGCTTCATGCCGCTGCTTCAGACCGACTCGAACGGCGGGGTCATCGTGACCGACTGGTATGCCAACCCCAACGCGCCTGGCGAGCGGATGAAGCTCACCGTCACCATCGTCGACCAGGATCTGCGCGCCGATGCGCTGTCCGTCGCCGCCAGCCGCCAGACGATGCAGTCCGGCCAGTGGATCGACCAGCCGGTGAAGGCCGCGACCGCTCAGAAGATCGAGGAGCTGATCCTCACACGCGCCCGCGACCTGCGCGCGCACGCCATCACCGGATAGGCGAACGATCATGGACAGGCGGTTCAACCCCGCAGCGGCGGACGCGAAATGGCAGTCTCGCTGGGAGGCCGCCCAGTGCTTCCGGGCGGGCGCCCGGCCCGGCGCGCCCAAAAGCTACGTGCTGGAGATGTTCCCCTATCCGTCCGGGCGCATCCATATCGGCCACGTCCGCAACTATTCCATGGGCGACGTGCTCGCCCGCTATCGGCGCATGATCGGCCATGATGTGCTGCACCCGATGGGCTGGGACGCCTTCGGCATGCCTGCCGAGAACGCGGCGATGGAAAAGAAGGTGCACCCCGGCAGCTGGACCCGCGAGAATATCGCGGCGATGCGCGCGCAGCTGAAGAAGCTCGGCTTCGCGCTCGACTGGAGCCGCGAGCTCGCCACCTGCGAACCGGATTATTACGGGCAGGAACAGGCGCTGTTCCTTGACCTTTATGCCGCCGGTCTCGTCTATCGCAAGGAAAGCGCGGTCAACTGGGACCCTGTCGACATGACCGTGCTCGCCAACGAGCAGGTGATCGACGGGCGCGGCTGGCGTTCGGGCGCGCTTGTCGAGAAGAAGAAGCTCAGCCAGTGGTTCCTCAGGATCACCGCCTTTGCCGATGACCTGCTCGACGGACTCGGCACCCTCGATCAGTGGCCGGAGAAGGTCCGGCTGATGCAGGAGAACTGGATCGGCAAATCGCAGGGCCTGCAATTCTCCTTCGCGCTCTCCGAACCCGTGGGGGAGATTGAGCGGCTGGACGTGTTCTCGACGCGGCCCGACACCATTTTCGGTGCCAGCTTCGCCGCGATCGCCGCCGACCATCCCATCGCCCTCGCGCTCGCCGGGGCCGACCCGGCGCTCGCCGCCTTTGCCGACGAATGCCGCCAGACCGGCACCGCCGCCGCCGAGATCGAGACGCAGGAAAAAAAGGGTTATGACACCGGCCTGTCGGTGATCCATCCCTTCACCGGCGCGAAACTGCCGCTGTTCGTCGCGAACTTCGTGCTGATGGACTATGGCACCGGCGCGGTGATGGCCGTGCCCGCGCACGACCAGCGCGACCTCGACTTCGCTCGCAAATATATGCTGCCGGTCACGCGCGTGGTCGCGCCGGAGGGCGAGGAGAGCACCCCGATCCACGACGAGGCCTATGCCGGTCCGGGACGGCTGGTGAACTCGGGCTTCCTCGACGGCATGGCCGTGGAGGCGGCCAAGGCCGCCGTGATCGCCCGCGCCGAAGCCGAGGGCTGGGGGCAGGGCACCACCGTCTGGCGGCTGCGCGACTGGGGCGTCTCGCGCCAGCGTTACTGGGGCACGCCGATTCCGATCATCCACTGCGACAACTGCGGGCCGGTGCCGGTTCCCAAGGACCAGTTGCCCGTGGTGCTGCCGGAGGATGTCGGTTTCGACATCCCCGGCAATCCGCTCGACCGGCATCCCACATGGAAGCATGTCGATTGCCCGGCATGCGGCAAGCCCGCCCGGCGGGAGACGGACACGCTCGACACCTTCGTGGACTCGAGCTGGTATTTCATCCGTTTCGCCAGCCAGCCGGACGACAGGCCGTTCGACAAGGCGGAGGCGGAAAGCTGGCTGCCGGTCGGCCAGTATATCGGCGGGGTCGAGCACGCGATCCTCCACCTCCTCTACGCCCGGTTCTGGACACACGCGCTGTCGCATATCGGCCTCATCGACGTGAAGGAGCCGTTCACCGGCCTGTTCACGCAGGGCATGGTGACGCACGAAACCTACAAGGCGCCCGATGGCGCCTGGCTCTCGCCCGGCGAAGTCGAGCGGCAGGGGGACAGGATCGTCATCGTCGCGAGCGGCGAGGCGGCCACCGTTGGCCGCGTCGAGAAAATGTCCAAGTCGAAGAAGAATGTTGTCGACCCGGACGAGATCATCGAGCGGTTCGGCGCGGACGCGGTGCGCTGGTTCATGCTGTCGGACAGCCCGCCCGAGCGCGACCTGCCGTGGACCGACAGCGGCATCGAGGGATCGTGGAAGTTCGTCAACCGGCTCTATCGCCTGTTCGGCGCGGCGTCCGAGCGCGGCGAAGGCGGCGAGGACAACGCGGTCGAGTCACGTGCCTCGACCGCGCTCGACCGCAAGCTCCACCAGAC